>JBCAWW010000033.1:0-14878 GCA_038534415.1 Bacteroidota bacterium
TTAAAGTCTACAAATAGCCACTTAAAGCGCGTACTGCGTGTTTTTTCGTATGCCATCTGGTATTCTACGATGCCATAATATTGTGGCTGGAGCAGTAATTCGATGGCTTTATCGTTATGCGCAAACAAGTAAGCTATGTCCGAAGAATCCATTAAAATTTGTCCGCCATCTACGAGGAGTTTTCGCGCGTGATGCAAAAAACTAAGCAGCCCATTGAGGTCGCCTACCAATCCGATTCCATTCATCAGCATCAAAAGCGTGTCAAATCCACTCTCCTCATAGTCCCATATGCTAGCATGAACCGCTTGGTGTACGCCTCTCGCTTTCATCACTTGTACGGCGCCAGGCGAAATGTCCATCGCCACTACATCATGTCCGCGAGCCTGTAAGGCCAAAGCATGACTCCCGGCTCCTGCACCAATGTCCAATACTCTGCCTTCACATTCGTCCAAAGCCCTGCGCTCCCAGGCGGGCATCCCCGCGCTATTTCTAAACAAATATTTAGCGGCGATGATGTCTTCATCCGCCACATTTGAAAAGACTCGGACCTCTGCGTTGAGATGGCCATGGTAGTAATCCAGCATGGCCTGTCCCATAGGATCTTGCCCAGGCTCTGTAATCATGGGCGGGAAATAACAATCTAAATCCTAGATTTCCAACCACTTAAGGCAGTTTACTGACTCAATACCTCTCGAATCAGGGCCTTTTGTGCGTTTTGGGCTTCGACATAAGTGTAGTTGCCCCCTCCTTGTCGTGCCAATGGCAATAACCTGGCGCGGGCTTCTGCCTCGGCATGTCCCATATATAAAGTGCTAAGTTGTATATCGTTCTGTTGACCCTTTTGGGCAATCTGTAACATCTGTGATTGTAAGTAAAAACCCCCATCAGATACCAAAACGATGCGATTGTTGCCTCCTGCTATAAAGTTAGTTTGAGCGACCTTATATGCCTTTGTCAGTCCTTGCTGGATATTGGTCTTGCCCTCCGCTGACAAATTATGGATAATATGACTGAGCTCTTTTTTCTGCTGAGGAGAGATCGCTTCGACATGGACCTTACTTTCTCCCGAATACGAAATCAAACTGATCCGATCCTCTGGTCTAAGATTGCTGACCAAATACAAAAAACTACTCTTAAAAAGAGGAAATTTATCTTCCTGTCGCATAGAACCTGACACATCCAGCAAAAAGATCAAATGTACTGGCGCAATCTCTTTGGGTATCGCCGATTTAGGCATCTCCGCTGATTCAGCGAATAGCTTCAATACTTTGAAACTATGAGCTTCTCCTATGGCTCGTAATAAAGGTAGCTCGTGTAAGCTCAAAAATCGATTGAATTGAGTGGTGAGGCTTTCCCCTTTCCGGCTAAATTTATTGACGAGGTATTGATTGTAAAAATAGTATGCACGGCCTTCTGCCCGGTAAAATGGATCGATGGGTTCTGTGCCGAAAAAGTCTTCTGCCAATTGGATGAGGGCTTTGCTCTGAGCGATTACAGCTTCAAAGCGTTTGCTTGGATCATGCTCGCTATTGGGCCTTGGGCTGAGAGGGCTTAGGAGTTTTGTCTGCCGCTGCGCGGAACGCTCAGTCAAATCTTTTAAGATGGCTAAGTGCTTACGAGCATTGCCTGTTTCTTGCTGCTTGATCGCTTTGAGCAATAGCCTAGAGCGGGCAAGATGGGTATGGAGTTCCTGCACCACAAACAAAAAGGCATCATCAGGTTCCATAAGGCCCTGCCTCGCGTTTTCCTCGCTGATCACCTGCTCGATCGTCCTATGTACCTTTCCAAAGCGCTCAAAGACAGCCTGCATCTTATCTAGTAAGAGGTAAGCCTTCTCTCCCTCAATGTCGCTCAAGTAGGCCTTTTGTTGGACATATTGTTCGAGCGCCTCCATTCCCGCTCGATGCTCCTTTCTGATTTCCGCGAGCTCTCTCATCTCAGTAATAAAGGCAGGCGGAATATTGGCGAGCTCTTGGGTGGGAGGCATCTCTAAAAATACCGATCGCCAAAGTGGTATATGCTTGCCTTCAGATTGGAAGTAGCTATTGAGATTGCGGTTGAGCTCCGTTAAGTCTTTATAAGAGAGCCAAAAGCTCTCAAGATGTTGATTGACATAATCAACGGTGATATTGAGTGTCTTATATGAATGCTCCCCAGCTTGGAGATTGTGCCAAGTCAAAGAAAGCAATAAAAAAAAGGTAGCGTAGCATTTGATCATGAGCAACGATTTTTGGTTTATTGGCAATATCTGAATAATCCATAAAATTAAAATTTCAAAAATTGACCAGTTATTACATTTTCCAAGGGAATCCTTACCTTTGCTCATGGCAGGAAAAGTTTTTATCGTTTCAGCGCCCAGTGGGGCAGGTAAGAGTACTCTCGTCAAAGCCATGTTGGCCCAATTTGAAGATTTTGTGTTTTCTATTTCCGCAACTACGCGTTCGCCGAGGGCGTACGAAACAGAGGGAGTCCACTACTACTTTTTGGCTTTAGCAGACTTTTTGCAGCGGCAAGAAGAAGGAGCCTTTGTGGAGTCGGAAGAAGTATATCCTGGGAGATGGTATGGCACCCTGCGCTCCGAAGTAGATCGCATCCTTGCCGAAGGCAAAATGCCTATTTTTGATGTAGATGTGGAGGGGGGACTTAATATCAAAAACCAGTATGGCGATCAGGCGGTGGCCTTTTTTATCCAACCGCCTCGTCCAGAGATATTATTGGAGAGATTGCAAAATCGTGGCTCAGATGATAAGGAGGAGATTGCAAAAAGATACGCCAAGGCCAAGCATGAATTGAGCTATGCTCCAAGATTTGACCATATTATAGTTAATGATGATCTACAAGTGGCGATCGACGAGATGGCTGAGATCATCAGACGGGAGGTAACTGATCAATGAGTATGAAAGTCGGACTTTATTTTGGCTCTTTTAACCCTATTCATGTAGGGCATCTCATCTTGGCCCAAACTGCCTTGAATGAGTCTAATCTTGACGCAGTCTGGTTTATCGTTTCGCCACAAAACCCTTTTAAGCAGAAAAAAAATCTTCTATCTGAATTTGACCGCTTCCGCATGGTCGAATTAGCCCTTGAAAACCACCCCCAATTACAGGCTTCCAACGTAGAATTTTCTTTAGCCAAGCCCTCCTATACCATTGATACACTCACTCATTTAAGAGACCGTTATCAATCCTATGAGTTTGCTTTGATCATGGGACAAGACAATTTGCAACACTTTCATAAGTGGAAAAACTACGAGAGTATTATCAAGTACTATCCCCTCTACGTCTATCCGCGTGCTGATGCCGAAGCCTCCCAATTTGACGAACATCCCAATGTCAGTTTTTTTGAAGCTCCGCTACTCAATATTTCGGCTTCGTACATCCGTAAGGTGATTCAGGCAGAGCAATCGGTACGCTATATGGTGGTGCCAAAAGTCTTTGAATACCTCGAAAAAGAAGGCCTTTACCGCAAATAGTTTGCTATATTTCGGGCCTAAGGCATTCATATGTTAAAATCACTTCCTAATATTTTTACGGCTTCCAATCTGTTTTGCGGTATGGTGGCCCTGATTTTTGTGGCTACTGACAATCTGATCGGTGCATCGTTGATGGTGGCTACCTCACTGCTGATGGACTGGCTCGATGGCTTCGCCGCTCGCTTGATCGGAGTAAGTTCACCGGTGGGAAAGGAATTGGACTCATTGGCTGATATGGTGACTTTTGGGGCGGTACCAGGCTTTGTGATGGCCGCCATGATTCAATCTTCCGTCGGCAAAGAGTTTGTGCCCAATGTGATTTGGCATCCAGCTGTTCCTGAAGACTTGCCTTACTTTTTGTTGGGTTTCTTGATCCCGATTTTCTCGGCCTTGCGATTAGCGCGTTTCAATCTTGACGAGCGTCAGTCTGATGCTTTTTATGGTCTGCCTACACCGGCGAACACCATGTTGATTTTTTCGCTTTGGATGATTTCCCGCTGGCAGCCGGAGTCTTGGCTGGGCACTGCCCTGGGCAACACTTGGGTGCTGATTGGCATCACACTTTTTTCGAGCTATATCCTTATCGCAGACATCAAGCTTCTAGCCCTCAAGTTCAAATCCTTTGGCTTTAAAGGAAATGAGATGCGTTATATTTTGATCGTACTCTCCCTCATCTTGATTATTGCGCTGCAGTACGTGGCGATTCCGCTCGTTTTATTACTCTATATCATCCTCTCGGTGATAGACAATGCGCGTAACAAAGAGGATTGATAGCGCTACCTTTTTATCTAGTCTTTTCCCTAGTAACTGCTTCGCAGAATGCTCATCTGTGCCGACCAGCGGCTTTAATCAGCTTGGATCCGGTGGGTGGGTCTCAAAATTTCTCCTCGTTACGCTCGAACTAAGCGTTCCGCGAAGCGAAAACCAATAAATTACCGCTTGGCTTGACACCTATGCCATCCTCATTTCGGGGCGGAGAAATAAAAAAACTAAACGATCTCGATGCTATGGGCTTCCCAAGGATGAGGCATCTCTAGGTGCTGATAAGCAGTGCTAATCTCTTCGGCTTCTGATTCAGTATCGCTTGCTTTTTTTAGCGCTTCTAGCGAACGCTCAAAGAAGAGATACTGCATCTTGCCACCATTTTGTCGGACAAACTCAGCGATTTCGAGCCGGGTGTTATCGGCGATAAACTGCGTGTCTAATAGCACGGCTTTACGCCCTCTCATATATACAGAAAGGAAACGCTTGACTTCACGGAGCTTATTGCGTCGCTCCTGCTCGGTATCTGCCTCTTTAAACAACTCGTTGAGATTGTAATAAAGATGGGAAGGATAATTGCTCTTTAGGTATTCGCTTTGAGTACAGCCACCGGCTCCGAGAGCCATGAGACATTGAAAAAAACTGGGTTTTGCTGCTAAGGCAGGACTATCCAATAACTTGCCCAATAGGCGACTATCTTCCTGCTTGAGGGCACTCCAAATCGCGTTTTTCTTTTGTAGACTCGCTTTGCGATATTTTTCCTGTAGCTCAGCAAAATTGCCGAGTTCCTGCTCAATTTGGGGGATATGTATTTCTAAAAGGGCATCAATGCCGTCTAAAATATCGGTCTTGTGCTCACAAATACGACCCATGATGTCAAAGTAAGCGAAGATGCCTAGCAGCCTAAGGTTGACGCGTGTGGCCATCTTACGGTACTCACCGATGGGCTTATGGTTGACAATCCATCTGAGCGGGGCATTGTGCCAGCGAATCAAATCCAGTATTTGTCTCCTCTGCGCGGGGCTCACCTCTGGTTGTTGGAGCAATATTTCTCTGGCGATAGGAACCCCTGCTTTTTCATGGCCACGAGCGGTCCAACGACCGTTTTGCCATTGGGTGACACTGGGTTTTCCGATATCATGGAGGATGGCAACCCAATAGAGGATGTCTGATTCTTCTTGAGTAAGATTAAAGCGAGATTGATGCTGTTGATATTGTTCGAGGACGAGCAAAGTATGATTATACACATTTCCCTCCGCATGGTAGCGTGGGTTTTGCTCTGTGGCGATTAGGCTTTCTATCAGTGTGTCTGGAAGGGGTAATCGGTTTTCTCTAATCCTCAACATACATTAACGGCTTTGTTGCTTACTCGGTCATAGGTTTATCGTTTGCGAGGGTGTAGTATCGTAGTATAATCAAAAAGTATCCCAAATTTCTTATTTATTTCTCTCCATCGCCTCCATCATCTTCTTCTTTCTCAATTTCTTCTACTTCTTTGAGGAGAATATCTTCTTCTAGCTCAGCTTCCAGATCGAGATCTGTGTCCATCTCTAGCTCTTCCATCCAAGCTTTTTCTTCTTCTTCGTCCCAATCAAATTCGTCATTGATATGAGGAGATTCTAGATCCAAGAACTCATCATCGAAATAGAGTTCTTCTTCCATTGGCAGCATCATGTCTCCCTCATAGCTCTCGTCCCAGACAAGTCTAAATTCAACCCGACGGTTTTTCGATTTATTTTCTTCTGTATCATTGGGCACTAGTGGGCGCGATTCTCCAAAACCGCGAGAACTCACTCTATTGGGTGAAAACTCCCCTCTAGCGATGATATAAGTAGCAATTCGTTCTGCTCTTTCGGCAGAGAGTCTTAAGTTAGCCGAAGGGGGGCCATCTCCATCTGTATGTCCCTCGACTTCGAGTTTGAACATCGGATAAGTCTGCAAAAAGCGAGCGATATAGTCCAGTTTGGGCCTGACATGGGCTCGCAAGCGTGTGCTATTAGACGCAAACTCAAGCGACTCAAATACGATGGGTTTACCCGCTTCAAAGCTCTCGGTAAAAATATTGAAAGTCGTGTCTCCGGTCATCTCGAAGTCATTGCGGACCGTCAAGAAATTATCGCCAAAGACGTAGACGCGATATTTGTTATTATTGATGAGGTCAAATTCAAAGTAGCCCTTCTCATTGATCTCTTTTGGCGCCACTTCGACTCCATTTTCTAGGTCAATCACCATGATACGTCCTACCAGTGGATTGCCGGTGATGGAGTCTATGAGATAACCACGAAACTCTGCTACCGCATCTGGCCGCGCCTCCATAGGCATTGGAAATGACCAAAGATCAAAGTCTTGCTTTATATGATCTTTATCGGGATTGCGCGAGTTTGAATAAAATATAGTAGTGCCTTTGCCACTGATCGTGAAGTAATACTCATTGCCGGGAGTGTTGACCAATGGGCCAATATTGCGGGGTGGTTCCCAACCATCGTGCATCCAACGAGCTTTGAAAATATCGTAGCCGCCAAAGTTTTTGAGCTGGCCGGTAGAGCCAAAGTAAAGCGTCTCGTTGATCTTATGAAAAAATGGCGTTACCTCATTGCGGGGGGAGTTGAGAATAGGGCCTAAGTTTTTGGCTGGTCCCCATTTGCCATCTGCTCCAATCGTCGTATAATAAAGGTCAGTACCCCCAAATCCTCCTTTGCGATTGGACGAAAAGAAAATCGTTCGCCCATCGGCGGTAATATTAGGCTGAGAATCCCAATAGATAGAGTTTACATTCTTGCCAAGATTTTTGATCTCCGACCAATGCTCTCCGTCAAATTGAGCGGAGTATATATCACAATCGCCATAGCCAAACTTGGCGTTACAGCGCGTAAAGATCAAGGTTTTGCCATCAGGAGAAAGGCTTGCTGAGCCCTCATTGAGTAGCGTATTGATTTCTTTGTTGATACGCTCTGCGGGTTGCCATTCGCCTGTCATGAAATCCTTGACCGCCATGAAAAGATCTTCATTTTCTTTAGCAAAAGGATCGACAAAGTCAGCAGCTTTGGTCTCAAGGGAGTCTCTCCGAGACGTAAAAATCAAAATACTATCCGATGGATGCATGAAAGGTGCATAGTCTGCATAGTCGGAATTTATGATGTGTCCCATGGACTCGAGCACCTTTTTGGGCGGAATCAAAGGGTCAATCTTACGTCTGATTTCTAGTAACTCATAGTATTGATCAATTGAAAGCCATTCACTTTCGCTCCCAGCAACGAGTGAGTCATAAGTCATGCGAGGGGCTGGGGTACCATAGTTATGAATCTTAGCCAACTCATAATAATAGACTGCCGCGACAGTATCTTTGAGGAGTTGTTTGGTCCGCCCGGCTAGCCAAAGCATCGCAACATCTCGCCTGAAGTTTTCAACCCCAAACTTTTCAATATAAGCGGCCAAGGCTCGATCCAAAGCCTCCAAATCATCAATGTCATCGCCCTGCCTTTCTAGGCGGCGAAGCTCATTTTTAGCCTTCTGATCATCAAAATACTCGATTTCGCCGATATTGGTAAACGATCGTTGAGCACTAAAGTCCATTACCCCACCCACATTATTGGTGCGGAGAACAACCGACTTTTCTTTCAAAATATTGACCGGTTCTGTATCCTCAACTTGGGCAAGCACAAGCCCACCTCCAAGGAGGAATATCATGCTAAAAAGAGTACGAATTGAAACTGCTTTCATAGCCAAAGCTAGATTATTGAACAAGACTAAGGGGCTTATACAGAATTACTGAAATTTTAGATCATAACAAAATGCTTTGTTATGACGTTTATTTCAATTGTATAATTATTTGTTTCCTCGTATTTATCCTTGTGCTTTGGAAAATAGATTCTACAAATATTTAACGAAAAATTTCTATCAAAAGTCCCTCTACTTCTAGATTGGATGGCACAATGTTTTCCATACCCGCGTCGGTTGCCGCACTGAACTTGATTGTCCACCAACCATTTCCCAAAGATACAAAGCTTAAGCTTAAGAGTTCATTAGAAATGCTAGGAAGCAATACTTCTTGAAATTTTAAGGGTGTTTGGGTACTGGGATAGATGGCCCTTAGTCTAAACCAGGCTAGGATTTGCTCTTGAGCAAATTCATCATTTACGCCAGTTTTAAATCGATAAGCAGTTCCTTCATTGGGTTTGTTGATCGTACTGAGTTGAAAGTCTCTTTGACTTTGCTTGGCGGCGGTCCTCAGCCGCTCGTTTTCTTGTTCTTGCGTTTTGAGCTGATTTTCAAGCTGGATGATGCGGCTCAATAAGGATTGGTTTTCACCTGTTGCTTCAAATTCGGCGAGATAGCGTTCGCGCTGTTCAACTTGTTTTTCTCTTCTAGCGAGTTCTTGTTCTCGGCGAGTTTGGGCTTGTTGAGTTTCGGTTAGCTGGTCAAGTTGGCGGCGATAGACTTCTCGACGTAGGCGGGCTGCCTCGGATTCTGGATTGAGGATCATCAATTCCTGGGCAATCGAATCTCTTTCAGTCAATAAGGCGAGATTATCTTGAGTCAATCGTATACTCCTGCTCTCCAGCTTATCTATTTTGCGGCCACTTTCTTCTAGTACTCGGCCCCTCAATTCAAAGCGGTCTTTGAGCTGTTCAAAGCGGACATTGAGTTTGTCATATTCAGCCGAGATGCCGCTAAGTTTGGCATTTTCCTCTTCGAGAACGCTATTTCTTTTATTGAGTTGTGCGAGTTTCGCTTGGATTTTTGCGTCGTTGGCGGCTAGCTCTGCACTTTGGTCCACTTCTGGATTTTCGGCTAGAATAGGGATTTCGACCGTGTCTATTCTGAGCTCTACTACTTTGACAGTATCAAGCCTTAGCTCGTGAATTTTGATCGTATCAACTATGGTTTCGGTGAGGTAGACTGTATCGATTTGCGTTTCGACTAGTCTTAGGGTATCGATTTTGCTTCGGGTGATTTCGAGCGTGTCAATCTGATCCTGTGCTAAGTAAAGAGTATCCACACGTGTTTCAAGCAATTTCAGGGTATCGGTCTTGCTTTGCACAATCTCGAAGGTGTCGATCCTAGTGCTTGGCAGATAAACGGTATCAACATTTGCGATTGCTTGGCTTAGGCTATCGGTTTGCTCCTGCGGAGAACGTTCCCTCATTTGTAGCAAAGAGTCGCGGCGTTCCTGGGACAGGGCCAACTTCAACTCTAACTGCTGAACATGCTGGTCCAAATTTGCAATGGTCGCACTCATTGCATCGATCATACTCGAATCGACCGTATTTTTGGTGATATAAACCGTATCGTTCTCCGTGCTATCAGGGATCAGGGCCAATAATGAATCTTGGGCTAATTCCAATTCCTGCAATTGGCGCAATAGAGTGGCCGAAGAGTCGCGCCAAACCAAAAATTGCTGTTGGCTACTATCACTCATAAAGGGAGAAGTGCGGCCGCGATTTTGCGCCACATACCGCTTAAAACGATTGCTGATAAGATCAACTACTTGCTCGTCCGTCTCAAAGTTTTCGGGACGATTATCTCCAAACGGATTTTCTTTGACCAAGGTCCCCTCATCACTACCGATCCAATCTCCTTCGCGTTGCACATAAAAATCCATGTAGTTGCGCTCCTTACGATCTTGGTAGCGACGGCGAATTTCTTCTACGCTTTGACGCTCAAATAGCGCATTAAAATCAATGGGGTCTCCCGTCAGTCCTTGTACCATCTCCGACAAGTCCAGCAACATCCGCAATGTCAAATCCGGAAAACTATGCACACTGATGTCCTGCTGATAGGTATAAAGCCCAACTAGGGTCAACTCTGTAAATATGCCCTCCTGCTCGGTGAGCATATAAAAAAGCGTGATAGGCTTGGCCGAGGTGATAGGCGGATATTCAAAGTTTTCGTAGATCAAGCCCTCCTGCATGCGCACCGGACTCAGCGGATATGCGGCAAAATATCGTTGGATGCCTGCCCTTAAATCTTCTTTCGCAATGGCGATATTGATACGGTAGCCCGTGACATCTTTTTCAAAGACCTTTAGACGTACTTCTCTAACCGGCACAACCCCTGCCATGCAGAGTTGTACACTCAATAAGCTCAAAATGCCAAGAAAGATGGACTTCATAGTAGATTGATGGTTTGAAGGCTTGAATCCCTATCGTCTGCGATCAAGGATTCGACAAATCAATAATTCCATAAATCAATTATTCCCCCTTACACCCCATAATGATTCATGAGATCATGTGTATTCCAACTTTTGCAATCTTCGGGCCGAAAACCGAGTAGTGCTACGATTTCGTACAACTTTTCCTCACTATTGGTCTCAATTTCGACAAAGGGAGGAATTTTGGACATATAGTCCTGATACTCATCTATGACGACATGACCTTGGGCTAAGTCATACTGCGTCCGGTATTTTCTTGTAGTTTGGTAAGATTTCATGCCGATAGCTTCCAGTATATCTCGCATAGCTGTCATATCCTCAACTACGGTTTCCAACTCCTGCATGATTTTGGGTCCATCATCAGAGATTTTGCGCTTGTAAGTCAGACGGGTTTCGTCTCCCTCTTTGCGCAAGCGCAGCAGATCTCCTTTCTTGACAATCCCTTCTGTAGGATCTTCCCAAAAGATCGCCCAAAACTCATGTCTAAAACTAAATTTGGCTCCAATTTGGTCTAGGCGCTGCCGAACGCTTGCCAAGTCAATCTCCAAGATTTTAACTTCAATCTCCCGCTCCATTACTTTGTGGTTGATGGTTTGAAGCCTTGAAGTTAGGCATTAGTCTGGAGGGAAAAGAATGTTTGCGGGGATGATTTTGTGAGCATTTGATCCAATCCGGCAAAAAAATAGGACTTCCCGATTCAAGCAATCTGCTAAATCTCCAAAGGCTCCTTCGGACCCGGGAAGTGGGGCTCTGTGCCGAGGATATAAAGATCTAGCACTGCTTTGCAGCGAGCTAAGTATTCCCGCAAATAGGTTTTGGGAGCATAGGACTGGGGAACAGACTGAGCGTTGTAGGCGATGGCTTCTATGCCTTTGGCTTTGGCTATGAAGAGAGCCCGCTCATTGTGAAAAGCCTGAGAGATGACTACGATTTTATCTAGGTCAAATACTGAGCGTGTCCGTACGATGGAGTCAAGCGTTCGGAAACCGGCATAATCCAAGGTAATCGCCGAATCTGGCACACCGCGTTCCTGCAAGGCCAAACGCATCTTGGTCGGCTCATCATAGTTTTCGGTGCGATTGTCCCCACTCAATACAAAATGGCGAATCTTACCAGCATGATATAGCTCGGCTGCGGCATCGATCCGATACTTAAAAAATAAATTGGTTTGGCCGTTGGAAGTACGAGGGCTGGTTCCCAGAACGATTGCCACCGGATAGCTCTCAGGGATAGCATCGACTGTATGCATCATTTGCGTAGAAGCGCTTTTGCTTACCCAATAATCAATGCTCAGTACACCCACTACGGCTATAAGCCCTAGGATCAAAATCCAGGAAATCATTTTTCGAAGTATTCGCATGCCTGCTTGCTGTACGGAAAGAGGAAGGAAGAGGTTAAAAAAAAGCACCCCGTTTTCACGGAGTGCTATATGTTTTAGCTGCTGTATTTCGGATTAAAGCGCGATACCTACTACAAAGTTGGTATTGTAATGCATCTTCTGGAAAGGTACAGTTGAGGTAGAGTTGAAGCTCTCACGTACTGCAGTCGAGAAATTGTCATAAGTGGCGTTAAATTCAACCCCTACGCGGAAGATCTTCAAAAGCTTGATCTGCGCACCCCCTACTACTCCGAGTCCGGCACGTACTTGACCGTTTTGAAAGTTTTGAAGGTTGTTGTTGAGTTTGTCTTCCCCTACGACGGTGACTGGAATATATACACCTGGGTAAACATCAAGAAATGCGATGTTGAAGTGCTTCTCGATTCCGAAGGTTCCTTTTAGGTCCTGACGACGAGCGTCATAGTTGGTATTAATGTCGGTACCTGTAACTGAATAATTTAGGTTGTCGACACCGAAGCCCACACGGTATGCCCACTTCTCTTTGGTATAATAGCGCAGGTTCAAAGAACCAGAAAGGCTTCCCGCATAATCAATGCTAGTACCGCCACTAGGACTAGTGATAGTCGGGCTGTAGCTATTGACATTGAGGGCGGCAGAGATACGCTGAGCTTGTACGGCTGTTGTGCCAAAGAAGGCAATCAAGGCGAAGGCAAAAAGGGCTTTCAGTGAATTGTTCATAGCTTTTTTTGGTTGATCCACAATTAGGTTAACGGCAAAGGTAAAAGCTGGTTATAGAGAAAGTCACAAACTAGTGCAATAATTTTTTAAGCGTGCAACTTGCCAGCATTTGTGTGTTGGTTATAAAAGAACGTTGGTCGCAGGAAGTAACTTATTTGCCTCAAAGACAATGCTTCCTATGGAGGGTTGCACGAGCTAGCTGCCGATTTGTATGAAGATCGAATAATCGTGTTCATTCACTTAATAAGCGAGTGAATAAGGCGGGGAAAAAAATTATGACCTTCTGCCTAGATATCAAATTAAAGAAATATTGGCTCAATCGTACGATTTTCAGGATTGGGAGGATTGATAGTTTTTTTGCCGCTATGCGGAACGCTTCTCTCGAAAGCAGAAAAGGGGGAATCGTTCTGCGCAGCAGACCTAATGTAAAAGATTCCGGATATGCTCTTAAACTCGCATTCCGGAATGACGGATTTCTTTAATGCCCTTGGCTGAGAATCACAAAAGGTCATCCCGAAATCATGAAACGATATCCGGGATATAGAGCTAATCGTTCTGCGCAGAAGCCCTAATGTAAAAGATTCCGGATATGCTCTTAAACTCGCATTCCGGAATGACGGATTTCTTTAATGCCCTTGGCTGATACTTACAAAAAGGTCGCACTGAAATCATGAAACGATATCCGGGATATAGAGCTAATCGTTCTGCGCAGCAGCTCCAAAAGCCTGACTAAGACAAATAAGTAATGCCTGTCAAATCCTCTGAAACCTCCCATAGCTTTTTCGCTACTTCTGGGTCTTTGGATAAATCTGTAAAACTAGCGAGTCCTGGTTTGCCCTTCATCTCGCGAAAACCTGTTGGACCATAATATTCGCCTCCTTTAGAGCTTGCATCGAGCGCACCCATTAATGTCGGTAAGGCCCCCTTATCAACATTGTGAGAGATGAGTGGGAAGAGGGTATACTTCAGGGTGGTATAAAGCCATTTAGGGATATGACGCCCCAGTTCGGTATCAGATGCTCCGGGATGGGCAATAACTGAAATCGTATTTGATCCAGCTGCTTCTAGCCTTTTTTGCAATTCAAATCCATATACCAAACAAGCCAGTTTACTTTGACCATAAGCCCCAATGCGAGAGTAATCTTTTTCCCAGTTGATATTTTTGAAATCAATTTTGCCGTTTTGGTGGGCCAAAGAGCTGAGCGATACGACTCGTGAATCAGGCGTTTTATTTAGGGTTTCCAACAGCAAACCCGTCAGTAAAAAGTGCCCAAAATGATTGGCTCCCATCTGTAGTTCAAAGCCATCCTCAGTCTTGGTATATGGCGGCATCATGACGCCCGCATTGTTGATCAAGAGATCTAAGCGATCATATTTAGCTAAATAAGCCTTGGCAAATTCGCGTACCGATCTCAGCTTGCTCAGGTCGATCTGGATAATATCAATCTCTGCTTTGGGCAGCTCAGCAAGGATTTTTTGCTTGGCAGCTTCTGCTTTTTGTAGGTTGCGACAAGCCAGTACTACGGTCGCTTGCTTTTTGGCTAGGCCGAGGGCAGTTTCATAGCCCAGACCGGTATTGGCACCCGTTACGATGGCAACTCTTCCTTTTTGGCTGTCTACTTTATTTAAATCAAACATGAATATTTCATTTGTGAGTAATCACTTACAAATGTATAGACTTTATTTTACAAAACAAGCTCGCTGAGAAAATAATAGATGGGGTAGGGGAATTTTAGCGCTGCTTGATTTGATTTTTGCCCAAAGGAGCCTTCAGGGCATAATAAAGGTATTCGGCCTTTAGGATGGCCCGCGCGCTGTCGTCTGTACCTTCAAAGGGGACTCTTTGGCCGTGCATGGGGTGGGTGTCTTTTTTGAGGCCGGCTGCGCCGAACGAAGCGTCTAGTTCTCCGGCTAGCATCTCGTCAAACCAAGCTTGGCGTACCCCAAAATCCGTAAAGGGAAAGGCAAAGACCTTATAATCGATCTTAAAGTCGGCCACCAATTGGCGGACACTGGCTTTGGCTTGTCTGATTTGCTCTTCTTTCGGAATAAAGCGAAACTCAGGGTGATCGAGACTGTGTCCCCCGATCGTAAATCCCTTTTTGATCCAATCTCTCACTTCCGCTTTGCGGAGGTAGGGCTGGCGTTCGGCGAGGTAGCCGGCAAAATCCACCTCCAACAAAAGGCCGAGCTCATCCAAAAAGTCTCGATCAGCATAGCCAATTTGCAAAAGACTCTCTGGGCTAAGTTCTCGCTCCAATTTCCTGCCGGATAGGCGTTCCCGCAGGATTGACTGCAGGGCAGGGGAGGGGGGATGAGATTGGAGCTTTTGGATCAGTAGGCTCACCTTGAAGCGATAAAAGAGGGCTTCATTGTCTAAGAAATCATTGTTAAGGAAGAGAGTAGCAGGCACGCC
>JBCAWW010000034.1:0-14597 GCA_038534415.1 Bacteroidota bacterium
GTTGGGATGCCCACTATGAGCACTGGAAACAAAAACGCAAAGATGGTACGCTCTTCGCGCGCTTCAATTCTTTCGGTGATATTTCTAAAGATCACCTGGGTATAATATTCACCATCGACCTTCATCCGGTTGAGGCTAATTTCGGCATCGAAGAGCGTACCATCTTTGCGTTTTTGTTTCCAGTGCTCATAGTGGGCATCCCAACGACTCCTGGCCAACTGACGCAATGCTTTTTCTTCCGAAATCCGGCCATCAGGCTGTATACTGGGGTAGAGTTCGCGCAGCGAAATCCCAAAAAACGATTCTCGATCGTAGCCAAACATCCGCCAAGCTTGCTCATTGGCATCGATCACTTTGTCATCCTTGAGGATCATAATGCCATCTCGGGCAGACTCAAACAGCATGCGGTAGCGAGCTTCACTTTGTTGCAAAGCGGAGGTAATTTTTCGTTCGCGGATTAGGGCTTCTTGCAGCGCATGAGTCTGCGAATCAACTAAGTTTTGCAGGTCAGCTTCCTTGCGTTCAAAAAACTTCGTTCTGATCCGTAGCGAAGCGTAGATCGTGAAGGCCATGCACATGATCCCAACCAGCCAAAATATCGGATTCAGATACCAAGGAAAGCCCACATCGATTTTGAGGATTTGACTGTCGCTCCATTTAAAAGGTCCATATCGCCTGGCTTGTACTTCAATTTGGTCAGCCCCCGTTTTTGCCGCTTTATAGCTGATAGGATTTTCAGCGGAGATATACTTCCAGTGAGGAGATTTGCTTTCGATTCGGTATCGATATTCGACCATGCGCCCATACTCCGTTTTCATGGCGAGCTTGAGATCGATTTGCGATTTCAGAGACATGCTTAGGGTCTGTCTTTGCGTTTGACGCTGGTCGAGGCTTTGTTTGGAGAGTTTCCATATGGGGGCCGGCCTCGCCGAACGCTCAGTCCAATCTGTATCCAGTTGAAATAAGCCTCTATGAGTGCCGATCAAAAGTCTATCTCCCATAAGTTTAAGATTATGGGCGGCTAAGTCGGCATTGGGCAGGCCATTCCAGCGGTTGAAGGTATATTGTTGTTCACTGTAGGGATCAAATAATATTAGATCTCCGCCATTGGCCAGCCATATTTTTGCTTCACTTTGCCAATGAATCGCGACGATAGATGGATATTGATTATTGGCGCTGATGGCATGTGGTTGAAGGACTTTGTTGCCTTGCTGCCAAGAATAAAGTCCGACATTGGTCGCAAGCCATATTTTCTCATCCTCGCCGATGGCAATATCCTGAACCTTGATCTCCTCCGGCAGGGGCTGATTGACCAGCAGATTTACTAGTTTATCTTGTTCAGGATCGTAGCGGTAGAGTAAGTTGGCCGGACCTTGGCCACCAAAATAAAGCGTTCCCGCAGGGCTTCGCCTTACTACTGTCATCGATAAGTCAGGGGCATCAGGAACATGGTAGAGATGGCGCACCTGATTGGAGTCAAAGCGAGACACTCCCGGCCTATCCATATGGCAAACCCACACTTTGTCATCTGCATCTGTGCCCGGCATGAAAAAATCACCTACTTCTTGATTTACCCACTTGATTTTTCCCTCAGACCAAGTCCGTAAGCCTTGGCGACTAAAAATCCAGATCTTATCATCTGCATGAGCCAAACCCAATAAGTAGGACTCTGAATCATCGAGCAAGACTTCAGTGGTTTTGCCTTTTTGTTGGCGATATAGTTTGTAGCGATCACAATAATAGATGGTTTCTCCCACTCTGATGACTGATTCGATATAGCGATGCGCTTCGATGTCTGGATTGGAGATGGGATTGATGTGCCGTGGATAAATAAGGCCTAGCCCATTGTCGGTGGCGATCCAAACATTAAATGGATCAGAGGCATAAATCCCGCTTACCTCTTGTCCGGGAAAAGCGCCCGCTTGGATATGAGCGTTCTCCTGCAAGGGACGCATAAACACATTGCCATTGTTGTCGGACCACCAAACTTGACCGTGAAATAGGGACATACTGGTTACAGGGTGGTTTTTCTGTACCCATGAACTGGTCTCATACAAGCCTCCCTGATCAAGAAAGAGCTGCATGACCCCTTCATTGGCTCCTAGCCAAAAGCATTGATTGTGGGCGTCATAACTAAAGCCAACGACCTGCGAAACGCCCAACTCAGCCAACCAAATCCAGGCATCGCTCATCGGCTCATAATAGCCGATCTGCCCGGTATAACTGGCTGCCCATAGTCTGCCATTTTTATCCTCCGTAAAAGCAAAGCCATGATCAAAATCCTCGGTCCAAAATCGACCGCCTAGCGGATAAGTATACAATGTATCAGATTGATAGCGATAGATATCTTGTATCCCTCCTAACCAGAGGGTGCCCTTAGAATCTTCGAAGAGATTTTTGCCGTAGTGAATTTTGCCCGCCTCCATTTTGCTGGCACCCGCGACTTTGAGTTCGAGACTGAGCGAATCTCCTTGGGGCTTCATTTGCAGTAGGCCCATATCTCCCAACAACCAAAAAGCACCATTTTGGCTACGCAGGATACTTTTGGGGTATTCAAGCTGATTGGGTTGCTCAAACAGTCGAAAGGCAGGCTGATCATATCGCAGCAGTCCAGCATCAGTTACTAACCACAGATATCCCAGCTCATCCTCCGCGATAGATTTGATGAGATGAGACTGCAGGCTAAGCGGGTCTTTGAGTTGGAGCTGCTGGTAGCGCACCATGGCACTATCCGTCCCAAAAACAATCTTAGGGAAAGTCAATGATAAGCATACGCTGATGAGCAATGAATGGCTTAGAAGCGTTGAAACCTCTTTCATAAAGGACTAATCAATCGGGCAGATAATAATCTCTCTCAAAAGATTGTCCAATCTTCAAAATATGTGTCTGAGTAAAAATATGAAAATTGTCCTATTTGACCACAACATGTAAGGAAATAAAAAAAAAGCACCTACTATTCGTAGATGCTTTTCAATTTTTTCAGCGAAAAAGGCTTAAAACATTTTGATCATTGTCGCCTCTATGTTGTATTTGGTGAGTACTCTACGAGTAAAACTCAGCTCTCCTCTAGGGATAAAAATCTTAAGTTCGCCTTTCTTCATCGAAGCCAGGGTAGCTAAAAGCTTCCATTTGCCTACTAGCTTGACCTCATCAGAAGTTCGCTTTGCAACCTCAATGTAATACTTGCCACCATTTTTGACCGCAGTAATATCAGGGATATACGCATGTTCGTCGCTTTGGCGGACCAAGGGAGCCGGGTCCGGAAAATCCGGTAAATCCGTCCGTATTTTTTCAAAACCTTGTGATTTTAAGATCTTGACAATCTCACTGAGCTTGCCGGCATATAGTTCCTCGTTACGCGTTTCTGTAAGCATAACCCAAAGTTAAAAACTTTAACCGGATTTTGCCAGACAAGACTAAAATTTATCGATTTAGATTATTTATTCCCAAACATTTAACAGTTTTTTTTCTTTATCGTACCTTAATAAGTAGTAAGACAGAAGTATTTAGTATATCAGACTTTTAATCATTTACCTTCACAAGCCCTTCGGACCCTTTTTGTCTTTACTCAATCCTCCCGATTTCGAGATCGGGTTACATTCTAATTCACTCTTAGTATAGAGATACAAAATTTTATGTCAACAAACTTAACTGACAATCCGGTTAGGATTAGTCAATCCGTCGCAATCCTTATTGACGGCAATAATATTGAAATTGGATTACACAAATTAGTCGGCAACGCCCAAGCGATGCTCAATTTCGACACCCTCATTCCTAAACTCGTCGTCAACCGCAGTCTTAGTCGCCTTATCTATTTTCGGGAGGGAGAAAGCATCTCCGCCAAACTCGCCGAACGCCTAAAAGAAAATTACCACGGCTCCGTAGTGCCCTGCCATAAGTCGGCAGACATTCCTCTTTCCATCAAGGCTACTCAGCTTGCCCGTAAAGTAGATACCATTATTATCCTTTCGGGGGATGCCGACTATGTCGAACTCGTCCGCCATCTCAAATTTGAAGGCGTCCGGGTTGAGGTCGCCGCTGTCGAACACACCGTCGCAGCCATCCTAAAGGAAGAAGCAGATTTATTTATCCCCATCGTCGAGAGCGATAGCTTTGTATTTAACTCCCCCAAAGGCAAAGCCAAGGCAAAAGCCGCCGCCAAAGCAAGAAGAAATAAGTAAATCCATTGATTTCTGCTTCGCAGAACGCATTCCGAGACGCCCCACAAGGAGATTCAAACGAGTAGCGGCGCAACATTTTGCGCCGTCTAAAATGAGCGTTCTGCGAAGCAAAAATCGGAATCTAAAGCGTTCTGCGAAGCAACAAAAGAAAAAAGCCTACAATAAAATCGGCTCTATGATGATGTCCACCCTCCGATTGGCCAATCGGCCATCCATCGTCCGGTTATCAAAAAGAGGGTTGAGCTGCCCATTATTGACCACATTGGGGTCGTTGAGTGGCAGGTCGATTTTGCTGATTTGATTGATCACCGCTTGGGAGCGCATTTGGGACAGCCAGGCATTATACTCTGCTCCACCAATATTGTCGGTATGGCTCGATATGGTGATTTGCTGATGCTCGATATTGGGGATCGACCGCAAGAAGGTCTCAATATCCTGTAGCTGTTGCCCATCGATATAATAGCTCCCCCCGCCAAAGTAAACAGAGTGAACGCGCGTTTGCCCCAAAAGCAAAGCACTCGTTCCCATAAGCAAGGCCAGTAACATTAGACGTTTCATGAGCGGAGAGATTGGGAAAACAATAAGTTACCGAATATCTTAAGGTAATGCTTGCGAAAAGAAAAAAGCCTCAACGCTCACCCATTCAACTATTTCTCATGCGCTACTACCTACTCCTACTGACTATTTTTTTTGCCTGCTCTCCGAGCAACGAAGCCAAGCGTTCGGCAAGGCCTGACAAACCCAATATCGTGCTCATCTTTGCTGATGATATGGGCTATGGCGACCTCAGCAGCTACGGCCACCCCAACAATCGCACCCCAAGACTCGACCAAATGGCGAGAGAAGGCGCCAAACTTACCGGATTTTATGTAGCCGCACCTGTTTGTAGTCCTTCGCGCGCGGCCTTATTGACCGGACGCTATCCAGTACGCTGTGGCATGCCCGGCAATGTGGGTCCCGATAGTCCTGGGGGTTTGCCCGCCTCCGAAATCACCCTTGCCGAAGCCCTCAAAGCACAAGGCTATAAAACAGCCGCTTTTGGCAAATGGCATCTCGGGGCCCGCACAGGATTCTTCCCCACCGACAATGGCTTTGACGAATACTTTGGCATCCTCTACTCCAATGACATGGAGCCTCCCTATATCCGGACCGAGCGACCCTTGCATCTTTATCGCGATACCCTACCGACTGACGAATATCCGGTAGATCAGACGACCCTCACGGAGCGCTATACGCAGGAGGCAATTCGCTTTATCAAGGAGAGCAAGGACGAGCCTTTTTTCTTATACTTACCCCATGCGATGCCTCACCTACCGGTGGCGACTTCGTCCAACTTTTCCGCACAATCTTTTGGAGGACGATACGGCGACGTAATAGAAACCATCGACTGGTCTGCGGGCGCTATTCTCGATGCTTTGCAGGCAGAAGGCCTAGAAGAAAACACCATTTTTATCTTCACCTCCGACAATGGCCCTTGGAACAATCTCCCACCTCGCATGTACAATGCCGAGGCCGTAGAGAAGTGGGATACCGGTAGTGCAGGTCCCTTCCGTGGCTCCAAAGCATCGACTTGGGAAGGGGGGCATCGGGTACCAGCGATCATGCGTTGGCCAGGTCAAATCCCCGCCGGACAGATGCGCCCAGAGCTGATTACCAGCATGGACATCTACCCTACCCTGCTTGCTCTCGCAGGCGCAAAACTCCCTGCTGACCGGACCTACGACGGCCACAATATTTGGCCTCTATTGACCGAGGAGGCCGATTCTCCGCATGACTACTTTTACTACTTCTGGATTCGCGAATTGCAAGGCATCCGCGATCAGGACTGGAAACTCATCCTCAAACCCCTCGAAGCCGATGGCGAAGTGGTGCCGCAGCTCTATCACTTAGGCCGCGATCCTTATGAGCGTTTTGATGTATCAGCGGATCAGCCAGAGATCGTCGAACGACTGCTGAACCAGATGCGCACTTTTGCGGAAGGTTTGGAGGAAGCGAAGCTGCCGGAAGGGTTTTAATCAGCAGAAGCGGCGCAACATACAGCCAAAATTTCATTCAGCTCCAAGGAAATGCCTTGGAGCTGAATGAATGGCATAAAGCTTCGCAAATACTCCATTCCTAGTATTGCATCCCCCAGCCACAAATCCTACCTTGAAGCAAATCCGTAATTTCAGATGAGCGACAAACTTACCGTCATGGTCAGTAGTACTTCCTATGACCTCAAAAACTTCCGGCAGGAAGTGGGCGATGCCTGCCTACGCGCTGGCACCTTTCCCTTGATGATGGAGCAGCTATCCGCTCGGGACGAAAATGCCATCGAGACTTCGCTCAAAATGGTAGATGAGGCAGATGTCTATGTCGGGATTTTTGCGCATCGCTATGGATCGATTCCCAAAGGACATGAGATTTCCATCACTCATATGGAGTACGACCGCGCCGCGGAACGCGGAATCCCGATATTGTTGTTTTTTATCGATGATGATGTGCCTGTACTGCCCAAAGATTTTGATACAGGCATCGCTGCCGAAAAACTCAAGACCTTCAAAGCCGAACTCAAGGGCAGCAGAGTGGCAGGCTTTTACAAAAACAAAGAAGACCTCAGAGGACTGGTCCTGCAAAGTCTCTCCGAATATAAAGCGGGTCTTGAGCAAGACCAAGCACCCACCACCGCCAAAAAAGCCGCTCAAGAGCTAAATCGCCTCACCGCTATCCCAGCGAGACCGGAACCTTATATCGCTCATCCATATACCCTGCTCCAAACCCGAGGCTTAGTCGGTCGCAAGCCAGAGTTAGAACTGCTCACCGATTGGATTACGAAGCCGAAATGGGCTGATATCCGAATCTTTAATGTAGTCGCCATCGGCGGTATGGGTAAGTCAGCCTTGACGTGGAAGTGGTTCAATGAGATTGCGCCCCAAGAGGTCAATTTTGCCGGACGCATCTGGTGGAGCTTCTATGAATCAGATGCTAGCTTTGCAAATTTCCTCAGCCATAGCTTGGCTTACCTCAGCGGCCAATCCTTGGAAGAAGTCAAAAAACTCAATCTCCCAGAGCAACAAAATGCCCTCCTCCGCTTATTAGGACAGGAAAATCACCTCATAGTCCTCGACGGGCTCGAACGCATCTTAAATGCTTACGCTCGCATGGATGCTGCCTATATGCTCGACGATAGCCTGCTCGACGAGCAAACGGCCAATCGAGTCGCAGGCGCTTATGGTTTACCAGAAAGTGCTGGACAGTCATTTGTCAGTAAACACCAAATGCGCAAAACCGCCGATATCCGAGCAGGGCAATTTTTGCGCCGCTTGGCTCGTCTCAAAAACTCTCGCATCCTGGTTAGTACTCGTTTGTATCCGGCAGATATACAAAATGTCATGGGAGGAGCGGCATATGGTTGTTTCCCATTATTTTTAGAAGGACTAAGTGATAGCGATGCCCTTGAACTCTGGCGTGAGTATGGAGCCAAAGGCTCGCGCGAAGCGATGCTCCCCGTCTTGCACTCCTTTGATAAACATCCGCTTTTGCTGCAATTGCTGGCCTATGAAGTAGCAGGATTTCGAGAAGCACCCGGTGATTTTGATGCTTGGCGCAAAGCCAAACCAGAATTCGATCCTTTTGGCATGGATCTCAAGCAGGTGCAGTCGCACGTCTTGAAGTTTGCCATGCAGGGCTTATCACAGGCAGAACTTACCACCCTAAGAGTGATCGCAGGCTTCCGCATGCCCGCCAATATGGGGACGGTCAAAGGTTTACTCCTGCAAGAAGAGGGAAAAGAGAAAGACGACAATCAAGTATTTGCAAGTTTAGCGGACTTGGATCAGGTGCTGAGTAGTTTGGAAGACCGAGGCTTGCTCGGCTGGGACCGCAAAGCCAATCGCTATGATCTACATCCCATCGTGCGGGGCGTAGTCTGGCACCGCTTAGCCGAGGAGGATAAGCACGGCGTGCATAGCTCGCTCAGGACCCACTTCTCCGCCATCCCCACAGAGAAGGATTATACCAAAGTTGAAAGCATTGAAGACCTACGACCCGCCATCGAGCTATACCATAGCTTGATTGAGTTGGGCTTGTATGAGGAAGCCGCTGAGGTCTTTCGAGATCGCTTGAGTGATGCTACCCTTTATCGTTTAAGTGCCAGTCATTTGCGAGTGGAACTATTGAGTCTTTTGTTTCCGGAAGATGGCTCCTTGCTACCATCGCTGGATAATGTAAAAAGGCAAAGCTACTGTATGAATGCCCTTGCTCAAGGCTATAAGTTCTCCGGTCAATTGGGCAAATCCATCCCTTTATACAGAAAGGCGAATGCGCTTGACAAAAAAGAAAAAGATCTTAGGAATTGGAGTATTGGTCTGTCTAATCTTTCTGGTGTTGAAATACACTCTGGTTCACTATTTCAAGCAGGACACTCAGCTTTACAAGCGATTGCCATCTCTCTTGAGTTGAAGGATATTTCCAGCTTAGGGGTTGGATTCCAGTGCCTAGGATCTGCATTTTCCCAAAGCGGTCAGTTTGCAAAAGGAGTGCTTGCTATGCAAAAAGCTTTAGCTTGCTTTGCGCAACGAAAACACAAGCAACCTATCGGCTATACCCACACACAGCAATCTCAATCCGCTCTCTATCAGCATCAATATCAAGAAGCTCTCAGCCTTGCCAATCAAGCTTGGCAATTAGCCCATGAACACCGAAACGAACGTGACTTCATCCGCGCCGCTCGTTTAGAAGGCAGCGCTCAGCTCTATCTACAAGATTATCCAGCAGCCCAAGACAGACTGCAACACGCGCTCTCGCGCGCTCGGGCTGTCCAGCTAGTCGAACAGGAACTCCCCACCCTCACTGCCCTCGCCGAGCTCCATCGTCGCCAAGGCGACCCCAGCAAAGCCCGAGACTATCTCGAAGACGTCTGGGAGGCGGCCGAGAGAGGGCCTTTTCCTCTCTTGCATGCCGATGCCCTCAATGTGCTCGCGCAAATCGAAATAGATGCAGGCAATACCGAAGCCGCTACCGCAGCTGCAACCCAAGCCTATCAACTGGCTTGGTGCGATGGTCCGCCTTATGCCTATCATTATGGGCTGGAAAATGCCAAGGCGCATTTGACTGCTTTGGGGGCAGACTTTCCTGATATGCCCGCTTTTGATGAGAGTAAATTTGAGCCCCTACCCGAGGTCGATTGGGAGAATTGGGAGTTGTCGGAGGGATTTCGATGATGATTTGCGGTAGCTACGGTTTGCAAACCGTAGCTACCGCAAATCATCATTCACAGCCCCTACCGCTCAGGCGGTAAACCCCCTTTTCTTCGGCTAGCTCATAGCCCAGCGAAAGGGCCACGACTTCTAGCAGCGCAGCGGGATCGTCTTGTGTGAAACTACCACTAAAGCGGCATTGGGCGATGCTGGCATCGCTGAGCTCGATGGCGAGATTGTATTCTTGTTGGAGGGCAGCGAAGATTTGGCTCAGCTCCGTATTGGTAAAGATCCAGCGGCGATCTGCGCCGGGAAGGAAATCAAAATCTTGGTTTTGGCTTTTGGCGATGATCTGATCCGCCTTGCGGAACGAAGCCTTATAGCCTGCTGGCAGTTGCACTTTTTCGTTTTGCGAAGCAAAAGCTACCCTGCCCGTCGCCACCTTGACCTCTACGGCTGAGTCAGTATCTGCTACCGAAAAGGAGGTTCCCAAGACTTCAATGGTCGTCTCTTGGGCTTTGATCACGAATGGCTTGTTTTCGTCGCGAGCGACTTCAAAAAAGGCTGCGCCACTCAGACTGACATCCCGCGTTTTGCCATCGGCATAGGTCAAGCTGCTGCCTTCGGTCAACCAAACTTGGCTACTGTCGGGCAAAGTATGCATTTGGGTACCATCGGTGGCGGTGTATTGGGTTGGTCCGGCATTGGAGTTAAGGCCCCAACGCAGCAAACCCGCCAAACCCACTAGCACGACAATCACCGCTGCATAACGACTCCAAATCGGCCAGCCGCCGCGCATGGATTTCACTTTCGCGGCCGGAGCATCTGCTAGCCTGCTATTCACTTTTTGCCAGGCGGCATCTACATTGGGGTGTAGCGTCTCCGACGAACGATGGATCGCCTCCCATGTCGCGTAAGCCGCCTCAAACTGTTCCTCATACTTCTTGTCCAGATCCACCAACTGCCGGAGCTCAAACTCCTCTTTGGCCGAGCTTTCGCCCGCCAAGTATTTTGCAATCAGGTCCTGAAAATCTTGCTCACTCATCGTTCTGGTTCCCCATTCTGGGTTTGTAAATATACTTATTCTCTTTGTCGTGACAAGTGATATGAGGGGGACCCCTATCTATAAAAGTTTTTTTGATCGTTGATTTGTCCTTTTTTTCATTTTTAGCCCTTTTTCGCAAAAAGGGCAGCAAAAAACCGGCCCGAGCAAAGCCGTAGCCGCATTCCAGCCCCCGAGTGCTCGGCCCCAGCCATCGCCCCTACTAAACAAACTTAGGAACGAGCGATCATCTATCTTGCTTAGCAGAACGCTTTGTTTGGGGTGGGCGTATGCGATACGCCCCTTCAGTTGGTCTATAGTAGCGGTTTATTGCATAAACCGCCAAAGCTTTGCAATAAAAATAATGGTCGATGACACACAACAAAACCGCATTTTCAATACAAAAGAAAGCCCAAGCCAAATTGACCTGAGCCCGCTCTTCAAAGCTTGATGTATCAGTGTTGGATCATGATTTTGTGGCTGTAGAGACCGTGTGGGCCGACCAGCTGCAGGAAGTATATGCCACTCGGGAGCTGGCGACTATCTACTGTCAGGCTGCGCCGAACGCCCAAGCGTTCATCGAAGATGGGAGGAGAAAAAGCGCGACCATGAATATCTAACAGACGTACCGAACTCTCCCCATTAAGAGATACTTCCCAACTAAGATGAAAGGATTGATCAGCGGGATTGGGAGCGAGATTGAAGTCAGATAAGGGACTCAAGTCCGGTGTGATGCTAGTTGCTTGACCAAAAATATCCAAGTATCGCTTATAGTAAATCAATGTTTCCGGTAGGTAATACCCCATTTCGCCATGTGTGTTTTCGAGTCGGCTAACGCCCCAGACATAGGTATAAGTCAGACCGCCGCCGACCACACGATCACGATAGCAACTGTCTTCCCAAGCAAAGGGATATTGATAGGCCATCTCCATCCGACCTTCTGGCCGTACCCGCAGATCATAATAATCTACCGGCCCAAGCGGATCCGCCTGACCGACGATCTTCACTTCTCCCGGCATGCGCTCATCTAAGCGTTCGTCGAGACGATCATAAAAAACCGACATCGTGTCTTTGCTGTAAAAGGGAGGGTTTTCACTGGGGACTTGGACGGATTTTTCTATTTCATAGAACACCGTGTCTTGGTTGACGGACCACGTTTTGGCCAAGACGCGATAAAAGTAAGTAGCTGGCTCTTTGGCTGTCTGATGTTCGTCGCCAACGTCCCAATAGCCATAAATAGAGCGACGCGTAAAAGGTTGAATACCAGCCAGATGATAGATAGTCGTGTCTTCTCCAAAGCGACTCATCGCCGGCATGCTCACAAAGCCGCTCTCCTTACTGAGTCCCCATAGTGTATTGTGAAGGATATGGTTGTTTAATATACTCCCGTTGGGCGCAAAAACTTTCAGTTCGATATCTTTGACCGAATCAGGCGCGCCCAAGACTTCCCCGATCGCGGCACCCAGCACTTGGGCCCTAATGTAATAATCGCCGGGCTGCTCATACATAATCCAAGTCCCCCCAATCTCCGTCAAGGGTCTCACGCTGACTGGCAAAGCCGCTTCTGTATAAAAGATCGTCAGGCTATCGCTCGGCACTGCGACCGAATCGCCCATCCAGGAGGTCCCATCCAAATGAAAGCATTGCCCCATCACATCTTGGGTGACACGAGCCACTTTATAGCCATAATAAAGCTTAGGGTTGGTCGCACTACTGTCCCGAGCCGCCAAGGCATGGAGGCTAGCAGGATAAGGGGCCGTCGCGTCTAATAGGCTATAAAAGCGAGCTTGGTCGGGAGTAAAGGGCTGATAATTTTGGGCCCATAGCGAGGAAATCCCACTCAAAATGATCAGGAAAGATAGAATTGTGTTTTGCATGCCTAAAAATATGAGTGAATAAATCGAATTTACCAAAATGGGCTCAAGCCATTACGACCCGAGCCCGCTCTTCGAAGGATGATGTATCAATAAGGTGCTTGGCCTGTGCTGCAAAGATGATCAAAGACTTAAAATAGGGATTTGACCAAGCAATGTGTCAAGACATATTTGAGCAATTGTAAGGCAAAACTTCTGTTCCTCTTTGCTTAAGTATTTCGTTATCAGAGGTCAAAGATTGGGCTGAGCGACTTTTGTTTTTCTTAGCTGCGCAGAACGCTTATGCTTGAGGGCCCAAAATCTGGTACCGCTACTTTTCAAATCCCTTTGTGGGGGAGAAATGAGCGTTCTGCGAAGCAAAAAAAAAGGGAGATACATATGAGTATCTCCCTCCACTGGTTTACAACAAACTTAGTAGGCTAACCTACCATCATCATCACACTTGCTGGCTTTTCGGCCAGAGATTCATACAAATTGAATGTCCAGCAAAGAGCCACCACTAAAGTTTTGTTCAGGTAAAAGGAGCAGGTGTTGATGATTTTAAAAATAGATTTCATGGGTCCCTAATAGGGGTTTGGAAGCGGGAAAGACCGATTCTTGGGTTTGTAAACGATACGGGGGTTGAGAACTTTACCCGATTGGGTATGTTCACAAATAGCGAAATATTCGTAAGAAAAAATCTTATTTAGGGCTATTCCGTTGCTTTTGCTAGCTGAACGGAAATAAGGCAAAACTGAGCAGCCATCCGAGCCAGCACAGCTCAACAAATGCCGCCAATGATTTTCGCAAAAGAGAGAGGCCTTTGCCCATTTGGTTTTCTACCGTCTTGGGGCTAATCTTCAGGTGGTCAGCAATCTCCTGATAGGTCATGCCTTCAAAGCGACTCAACCTAAACACTTCCTGACAGCGCGGAGGCAGGCCTGAAATCGCCTCTTGGATGCGTTCGTCCCAGACGCTACGCTCATCCTCAGACATCGGCTCAGCGGCTTGCTCCTGCTTCTGGACATAGACCTCATTGAGTTCGGCGTGCCGCTTGACCTTGGCGATCTCGTTGAGGGAGAGATTTTTGGTGGCGGTGTAGAGATAAGATTTGAGCGAGGTGTTGATTTTGACGTTTTCCCTGATGTTCCAAAGCTTCACAAATACCTCCTGTACGACATCTTCGGCGAGCTCGCTATCCTGTAGTTTGGTATAGGCAAAGCGAACCAGGGGAGTATAGTACTCCCGAAACAACTCCTCTAGGGCCGAGCGGTCTCCTTTGCTGATGCGACTCAGCCACTGTTGCTCCTTTTGGTCAACGCTCATGCGGTGAATTTATCAATTTTCTTGCCCTTTTTTATTACTGACTCCCTTTTCGTTTTTTTGTGGCTATGAAAGAACACCTTGCGTTACTCAGGCCACACCAATACGTCAAAAACGCATTTCTTTTTTTGCCAGCCTTCTTTGCCTTAAAAATCACCCAATGGGAGGTGCTAGCTACCGTCAGCTTAGCGGTGCTGGGATTTAGCATGTTGGCAAGCTCAGTTTACATCCTCAACGACTATCGCGATCGGGAAGATGATCGCAAGCACCCCCGCAAAAAACACCGTCCCCTTGCTGCTGGGACCGTTTCGCCGCGCACCGCCTTTTTGATGATGGGGATATTGCTCTTGAGTAGCCTTTCGATATTTTTCTATCTCGACCTACAAGCTTTTTGCTGGGTTTTGGGCTATTGGCTTATGAATATCCTTTACTCACAGGGCCTCAAGCATATCCCGATTTTGGATATCAGTATCATCGCGATGGGCTTTGTGATCAGGGTGACCGTGGGTGGCCTAGTGGTCGATCCCCATATCGAAATTTCGATGTGGATCGTATTGATGACCTTTTTGGGGGCTTTGTTTTTGGCCTTGGCCAAGCGCCGCGATGATGTCTTGCTCGCCGAAGAGGGCAACAAGGTCCGTAAATCGATCGATGGCTATAATCTCGAATTTATCAATGGCGCGATGATGATCATGGCTTCTGTGCTCATCGTCTCCTACATCTCCTATACCATCTCCCCTGACGTCCAAACCAAACTTCAGACTAGCCAACTCTACATTACCGTACTTTTTGTGATCCTGGGCGTGCTGAGATATATGCAGATCACCTTCGTCGAAGCACGCAGCGGTAGTCCTACTCGGATTTTGTTAGGTGATCGTTTTATCCAGCTTACTCTTTTGGGTTGGATCGTGGCCTTTGCAGTTTTGATTTATTTTTAGAGACTGCTTCACAGAACGCTTCTCTTTATTTTTTTTAAAAACTTTTCCTCTCCCTAGCCCCACAAAAAAAGCACAACCAAACA
>JBCAWW010000035.1:0-14573 GCA_038534415.1 Bacteroidota bacterium
GCATTCTGCTGGAGCTCAGTTTACCCATCTTTATACGGCTGCTAGTGCCCAAGCTGATTCTTTTCCAGACATCAATTTCAATTTTGTAGTGGCCAATAGTCAGTACTTTTTCTATCCGGGCCCGGAACGCTGGGATCCTTCCAACAATCAATTTAGCGTCCCAACTTCTTGTGATAATTATACCAACTGGCCTTATGGTACTGATAGTCCGACAGAGTACTTATCAAATTCTAGTGCGACTGATGCCAGAGATCGCTTTGTCAATCGCAATGTGACTTACCTCTTAGGAACGCTTGATATCTTCACTGGCGGGACGCTCAATACGACAGATTGTCAAGCTACTATTTTGGGCGAAAATCGCTTTATCAGAGGGGGACTCATGCTGGATTATATGCAAGCTTTTTTTCCAGACCACAATCACCAAAAACAAGCTGTCAACAATGTCGGGCATGACGCTCCGCAAATGTATAATTCCACAGAAGGGAAGAACTTATTTAATGATTTGCTAAGCAATTAGGCATATCAGGGCCTGGATAAGGCATCTGTTTTGTAATCTCCCCATCTTTCTTTTTCTTGTCCTCGATGAAAAAGTCTGCTGCTTTTGGTAAAAATCAAAATCAGGAGGCTTTGTTTTTTCTTATCATAGCATCACTTTAAGTGAATAGCTGATCAGACCTTTTATGGAGATGTTTTTCCCGGAGCAAAGATGGACCAGTGAAGGAGAACCTGAACTTGGAGTTGGGATTGTAAGCGAGACCGCTAAAGGTCGCGTGAAAATACATTTTCCAGCAGCGGGCGAAACGCGACTTTATGCAGCAGAAAACAGCCCTCTCCGTCGAGTAGTTTTCAAGCCAGGCGACACCATAGTTGATACTCAAAACCGTCCCTTATTGATAGAGCGCGTTCAAGAAGGGGCTGAGTTGATCATCTATATTGGGGAAGACAGGGCGCTTTCAGAGGCTGACTTGGGGGAAGTAGCCATTACCCACGGACTCGACGATCGCCTAGCGATGGGAGAAGTGGACAGCCCACAACTATTTGCCCTTCGCAAGAAAACCCTCCAACATGACCACCAGCGGAGAATCTCCCCTATCAATGGTTTTGTGGGGGGGCGCATTGATCTCATACCGCATCAGCTTTACATCGCCCATGAGGTGAGTGGGCGTTTTGCCCCAAGGGTACTTCTTTCAGACGAAGTAGGCTTAGGGAAAACAATCGAAGCCTGCTTGATTTTGCACCGTCTACTCGTCAGTGGGCGGATAAAGCGAGTGCTAATCCTCGTACCCGAATCCTTGGTACATCAGTGGTTTGTCGAAATGCTGCGACGCTTCAATTTGTGGTTTCACATTTTTGATGAGGAGCGATGCGTAGCCTTAGAAGAAAGTGCGCCCGAGGGCAATCCCTTTTTAGATGATCAGCTGATAATTTGTAGCACGGGATTTTTGTCAGGCTCAGAATCGAGAGCCCGACAAGCTATTTCTGCGGATTGGGACATGCTAGTAGTAGATGAAGCCCATCATTTAGATTGGAGTGTAGATCAGGTAAGTCCTGCTTATGCAATCGTTGAGCTCTTGAGCAAAGTAGCCAAAGGCCTTTTGCTTTTGACAGCGACCCCGGAGCAACTAGGCTTGGAGAGTCATTTTGCGCGTTTACGCCTACTTGATCCAGAGCGATATGCTGATTGGGAAGCCTTTAAAGCCGAAACCCAGGACCATAAAGAGATCGCAGATATCGTGGAGCAACTCTCCACTAGCGAAACATTGAATCGATCAGCCCAAAAACAAATCACTCAGTTATTTGGCGCCGCTAGATTGGCACAACTCAGCCAAGGAGGAGCGGCAAGCCGTCAAAATCTCATCGAAGACCTTCTCGACCAGCACGGGCCGGGGCGGGTTATTTTCAGGAATACGCGTTCCGCGATGAGCGGTTTTCCCCATAGAAAAGCGCATCTGACACCGCTCAGCCTTAGCCAAAAAGAAGAACTCTGGCAGGCTCGCTTAGCCAAAGAGTTTAGCTTTGACATCGGCACTAGCAAGCTAAAAAGAGAGCAATTTTGGTTTGATGAGGACCCACGGATGGATTGGCTCTTAGCACTTTTACAGGAGCTTGATCCCGCCAAGGTATTGCTGATCTGTCGTAGCAAAGCCAAAGCCTTAGCCATAGAAAAAGCCCTCCTACAACGCACTGCCCTTAATATTGGGGTCTTTCATGAAGAGCTCAATATCGTGCAAAGAGACCGTAATGCGGCTTGGTTTGCCGAAAAGGAAGGGGCGAGGATATTGATTTGCTCCGAGATTGGGAGTGAGGGACGCAACTTTCAATTTGCCCATCATTTGGTGCTATTTGACTTGCCGTTTCATCCCGAATTATTGGAGCAGCGTATCGGGCGCCTTGATCGGATTGGCCAGACAGTAGACATTCAGATTCACATACCTTATGTCGTAGGCAGTCCGCAAGAAGTGCTCGCCAAATGGTTTCATGCAGGCCTCAACGCTTTTGAAGAAAGCCAAGAGGGTGGCAATCAGATTGCACATTTATTTGCAGAGCGATTATTGGCGGCTACTGAGGCGACTGCTTCGCAGAACGCTCAGTTGGAATCCTTGATCGAGGATACTGCGGCTTATCAGCAAAACCTTAAGCAAAGCTTTGCGCAAGGTAGAGATCGACTCTTGGAGATGAATTCTTTTAGGCCGGAGCTTGCCAATAAATTGATCGCGCAAATTCGGGCGGCAGATATTGATCCTAGCTTAGAAAACTTCCTAAATGGAATCTTCGAACACTATGGAGTTGAGATAGAGGACCTCGCACCGCGCACCTATCTTTTGCATCCTTCCCGCATGACCAGAGAGGCCTTTCCGGCGATTCCAGACGAGGGCATATCGATCACTTTTGATCGTAAGCGAGCCCTCAGTCGTGAAGACATCAGCTTTGTCAGTTGGGATCACCCGATGGCAACTGGCGCGATAGATATGATCTTGAGTTTAGGCACTGGGGCGGTGAGTTTTGGCGTTCTGCGCAGCGGAGGCGCAGCTGCTATTTTGCTCGAAGCCCTATTTGTATTAGAAACTACTGGAGGACAAGAGATACATGTCGATCGTTTTTTGCCCACTACGCCCTTACGCATCGTAGTAGATCATAGTGGAGAAGATCTCACCGATCTATATCCCGACGCGACCATCGAGGCTGGACTGATAGCCGCCCCCATAGATCCGCTCCTAGAAAATGAAACTTTGATGGAGGTGGTATTGCCCAATATGATTGATGCAGCCACCGCTTATGCTGAGAATTTGGCCGCTCCGATCATGATGAAAAGTCTCCAAAATATGCATAGCAGTCTGGAGCACGAAATCAACCGCCTGCAAGCGCTACAAGTCAAAAACAATCATATTCGGCCCGCAGAGATTCAAAGCGCTATGCAAGAGCAAAGCGATTTGGCTGCCCTTATCAAGGACGCACGCATACGCTTGGACGCGATTCAATTGATTCAAAAAATGTAGCGTCTGGACTGAGTATGAGTCTCACCTCCACTCCCCCATATGTCAATCTCGAACTGAGATTGCCCCTGACAAGCATAAGGGCCTGATTATCGTACATATGGGTCTGTCCAAGCGTTCCCATGCAATGGGCCTCCACAAAAAAAGCCTCAAATAGCAAAAAGCTCAGTATATTGAATCTCTACTGACTGAATCAAAAACATACAAATGAAAGCTCTACGTAATTTTTCTTGGCTACTTATCCTCTTTGCATTTGGTGCTTGTACTGAGCCGATGGCTAGCGAAGCGCAATCTCCAGCTAGTGCCAGCCGAGAATACTACCAACTCAAAACTTACAGTTTCGATAGCGAGGCGCAACAGCAGACCACCGATCAATATCTACAAGAAGCTTTTTTGCCCGCTCTTAAAAAACTCAATATGGGAGCTGTCGGGGTGTTTAAAAATCGGCTCAGCGAAGAAGATAGTATGCGCAAAACCTACGTTTTGATTCCCTTCAATTCACTCGAAGAATTTCAAGCCCTTGATGCCAAACTACTCGCCGATGCGGCTCATCAAAGTGCGGGCGCAGACTACCTCAATGCCGCTCATGACCAAGCCCCTTACAGCCGCATAAATTCGACTTTACTCTACGCCTTTGTCGATATGCCGCAGATGAGTCCTAGTACAGTCGAAGGACCGCGTGCAGAGAGAATCTATGAACTCCGCTCATATGAAGCAGCAACCGAGGATTTGTACCGACGCAAGGTAGATATGTTTAATGCCGGCGGTGAGATCGCCTTATTTGATGATTTAGGCTTTAATGCGGTCTTTTATGCCGAGGTACTGACAGGAGACAAAATGCCCAATCTGATGTATATGACGACTTTTAATGATAGAGAGAGCAGAGATGCCCATTGGAAGTCATTTGTAAAATCTCCCGTCTGGGAAAAACTCAAAGCAGTAGACAAATACCAAAACACCGTCTCTCATGCAGATGTTATGCTGCTTTATCCGACGGACTATTCGGATTATTGATTGAGGGAGAGGAGGTTTTTATTTCCTCCGCTGCGCGGAACGCTTATTTATACTTTTGTTTAAAACTACCTGGCGTCTGCTGCGTGATCGCCTTAAACTTGCGATTGAAGTAAGAGACATTGTTAAAACCACTATCATAGCATACTTCGGCTACCGTCATATCAGTAGTCATCAATAATTTACTGGCGTGGTTGATCCGAAACTCATTGACGATTTCGGTGAAGGTCTTTTTGGTATGTCGCTTGATAAATTTGAAAAAGGCTGCTTCGGTAAGGTTGATTTGTTCGGCCACTTCCTGCACGCTCATCTCTTGACGAAAATTTTGCAAAATATAGTCGTAGACCAATTTGATGCGTTTGAGATGGGTGGCGTCTAGTTCGAGGGAATATTCTTCTGAGCAAATAGGCACGACTTCCTCAGACTTGGCGAGTAGATCGAGCAAGTGCAATAGATGCACCAGCTGTATCATCCCTTGCGTAGTAATGATCTTATGGATCACTTCGCTGGCCTCCTCCCGCGTACTAGGCCCAAACGCAAGCCCTTGTTTGGCACGCGTAAACAAAGTCTTGAGGATTCTCAACTCTGGTTTATCAATAAAATCTCGCCCCATAAAATCATCCGTCATCTGAATGACCACTTGCTCACAAGGCATATCGGTGGTAAACCCATGGGGTAGATTGGAGCCAAACATCACCAAGTCTCCCACCAAATAGTCTGAAATTTGATTGCCCACAAAGCGTTTGCCGTGGCTCCGATAGGTATAGCATATTTCGATCTCCGGATGAAAGTGCCAGGCCTGACTCAGCAAGGGTCGGCTTTCTCTACTGACGATCTTCGCGATAAAGGATCGCTCTGCAGCTTCGGTGATTTTTTCGTACTCAGGCCTCATTCGACACAATAATGCAGAATATAGCCATAATATTGACCCCAAATTATAGAATAGTGTCGCCTTAGTATAGTTTTCTGCCCAATCTCCCTCATTTTGCTCCGTATCATTGTTGTATAAAGTCCTATTCTCTTGCGCAAGGGAGATGATTTTTCCTTAATCAAATTCATACATAATGAAAAGACTACTATCTCGACTAGGGCAGATATTTATGCTATTTGTCCTCTTTCAGGCAGGTCAACACCTGCAAGCTCAAGGCACTATTTCAGGCAAGGTAACGGATGTAGACAATGATATTTTGGTAGGTGCTACTGTCCTCCTAGAAGGTACGGGCAAAGGTACCCTAACCAATGGGGAGGGTATGTACAGTATCAGCGTTCCCGCAGGGGAATATACCGTCCGAATCTCTTATCAAGGATATGCTTCTCAAAGCCAAACCCTTAGTGTCGCCGATGAGGGCAGTGCTACTTTTGACTGTACCCTCAAATCAGATAATCTGGCTCTAGATGCGGTTGTGATCACCGGTACCTTTGGTACTCGCTCACAAAAAAACGCACCGATTTCGATGACTTATCTGAGTGCAGATAAGCTCCAAACGCTTTCGAGTAACTCGCAAGCGGACATTTTACGAACGATCCCCGGTATTACGGCCGAAGGCGGCGGGGGTGAGGTAGCGAGTAATGTTTTTGTTCGTGGTATGCCCTCTGGGGGTCAGTATCAGTTTACCCCTTTGCAGGTAGATGGTATGCCGGTGCTCAGTACTTTTGGGCTCAACTCCTCTGCTCATGACGTTTATTTTCGCAATGACATTGGTATCCAAAGCCTCGAATTTGTGCGTGGGGGTGCTTCTACGCTCTTCGGTGCAGGTTCGGTCGCGGGTATCATCAACTACACCAGCGTGACAGGAGGGCCCATACAGAAAAACAAGGTTCAACTAGAAATGGCTCAAGGCGGCCGCGCTAAAATGGATTTTCTTAGCTCTGGGCCGATTTCAGAAAACACTTACTATGCTGTTTCGGGCTTCTACCGTTATGACAATGGACCGCTAGAAACAGGACTACCGACCCAAGGCTATCAGCTGCGAGGCAACATCAAGCATATGTTCAATGACAATAAGAGTAAAATCGTGATCTCAGGTCAATTGATCGACGATAAGGTGCAGTTTTATCTCCCCTACCCACTCGCCAATGCAGACGGCAACAAAACCCGCCCGACCGGTAATGATGGGGAACTCATCTACACCATGCTCACTGGCCAAGCCACGGATTTTTCTTTTGATACTCCCAACGGTCGTTTCGAAACCCCTATCGGCAATGGCGTCTCAACCAAGGGCGGTTATGCCATGCTAGCCCTCGATCACGACTTTGGCAGTGGCTGGGCCCTTTCGTCTAAGGCTAAAGTGGCCAATTACGATCATTGGTTCAATCTGTTTCTCGATGGCGATGGGGTTCACAATACCCCCGAATCCCAAGCAGACTATCTCGCTGACCGAAGCCTCCCTAGCGACGCGAGCTTTAGTTTCGTAGACAATGGACAAACGCTGGCTGCTGGCGACCTACTCTTCGAAAACCGCGTCCTAGACCGTGAGAGACCCATGAACGAAATGGTAGCAGAGATGAATCTGACCAAAACGATCAACGGTCACAATCTGACTTTGGGTACCTTTATGTCAAACACCAAAGCCCAGGACAACAACTGGATTTGGAACTTTGTAGGGGACTTTAGCAACTCACCGCGGGTAGTAGACATCATCTATACAGACTCCCTAGGCAATGACGTAAGCTATGCGACCGATGGTTTTATTGCCGGACGTCAGACCTCCAACAATCAATTGCAAAGCATCAAAAACGCGATTTATATCGCCGACGAATTTAAGACTGATCGCTTCTCACTCGATATCGGAGCCCGCTTTGAAACTGCCCGAGGTATCATCAGCAAGGAAACGGGCGTCGGCAGCAATACCTTCAACAAAGGACAAGTTCAAACTAGCGGTTTAGCGATCGCAGCAGCGGCACTCTACAAACTCAGCCCTTCGACCAATCTCTATATCAACGGCTCAAGAGGATACTTTTTCCCAGAACTCAGAGGAGTGCAGTTTTCTTCCCCAGGTGTAACCCAAAGCTATGAGCCAGAAACCATTATTCAGGGTGAATTAGGTGCGAAGTACAATCAGGGTAACTTTGCCGCTACCGCAGCCCTATTTTTAGTTACGCTCGACGATCGTCGCAGCATCGACTTTGTCAACGATGGACAAGGCGGTGTGATCGAAGAAGTGAGCATCCAGAGTACCCGTACCCTTGGTGTAGAAGTAAACCTCAATTACCAGATTGTTTCGGGCCTTAACCTCTACGGTAACGCTACCTTCCAAGATCACGAGTTCACTCAGTTTCAAGGCAATGAGGCGCTGATTGGCAACAAACTCCGCAGACAACCCAACTTCATGGGTCTCGTCGGGATTGCTTATGACAAGAATAATATCGACTTCGATCTCTCAAGCAATTTCTTAGGGGCTAAGTTTGCCAACGATGCCAATACGGTAGAGCTTGACGGCTTTAATATTGTCCGTCTTTCTGCTGGTTATCGCATCAAATTAGGCGATGCCCAAAGCCTTAGATTGGGCGTATCGGTCTTCAATCTCTTGGATACAGCAGGCGTAACGGAGGGTTCTCCACGTCAGGGCAATACCCAAGTAGGTGGGGGGGAGTACTTCGTTGGTCGTCCTATATTACCAAGAAGGATCTTTTTCCGCGCCAGCTTTGACTTTTAGCGAGTGTGTTTTGTTTGCTGCTTCGCAGAACGCTTCTCTCTGAGGTCTCAGTTTGGAAAATGCTAAAGGGAAGCGTTCTGCGCAGCAGTGAACCAAAACTAATTTATCTACCTACGAAACATGGGAAGGAGAATTGTGAATACGACTACTCCTTCCTATATTTTTATCCATCACTAAATCGGATTGATCTTGAATAAAATATTTGACCAGGCACGTGCGGTTCTAGAACTCAACTGGCAAAACGGCTTTACCATCCCTACTCATAAACTCTACCCTTTTCAGTGGAATTGGGACTCTGGCTTTATCAGTTTGGGCAATGCTTATGTACATCCTGAGCGCGCCATTCAAGAATTGAATTCGCTCTTTTCGGGCCAATGGGAAAATGGTTTACTCCCTCATATCATTTTCCATAGTGAAACGGAGGATACCTACTTCCCCAATTTTGACTTTTGGGATTCGAAAGTGAATGCAGGTGCACCTCAGAGTCCTAAATCTTCGGGTATCACCCAGCCTCCGGTGCATGGTTTTATCTTAGAAAACCTCTTGCAGCAAAATAAAGACGATGAGACATATCGCGCTTTTGCAAAGGAAATATTCCCTCGTATCGTGCATTATCATCGCTTTCTCTATACGGTGAGAGATCCCTATCGAGAAGGCTTGATGTACATCTTTCACCCTTGGGAATCGGGTCGGGACAACTCACCTCTCTGGGATGAATCGATAGACCGCATCGAAATAAAGCCCGGTGATCTGCCCCCTTATACACGCAGGGATCTCAATATCTCCAACGCCAGTGAGCGCCCAACCAATGAGCAATACGACCGCTATGTCTACCTCCTTCAACTAGGCAAAAAGTACCGCTACGACGGACCAGAAATCGCCGCCGAAAGTCCCTTCTTGATTCAAGATAGCATGATGAATGCCATCTTGATCAAATCCAACGAATCGCTGATTCGGGTCGGCAAAGAACTGGGATTAGACGTTGCCGAAATCGAAGAGTGGCAGCAACAAAGTATCAAAACCTATAAAGAAAAATGCTGGAATGAGGAGATACAACTCTTCACGCCCTACGATTTGCGAGCAAAAAAGCAGATTGTAGCCAAAGAGATCGGCGGTTTCATTCCGCTTTATGCGGGCATCCCTACTGCAGAGCAAGCCCAAGCCCTCCATCAACACCTTACTACTCTACACGATCGAGGCTACTACCTCTGTCCCAGCTATGATGTAGACAGTCCAGCTTTTGACTCTTGCCGTTATTGGCGCGGTCCGATCTGGCCTCATATGAATTGGATGATTCACTACGGCCTCAAAAAATATGGCTACGAGCAGACGGCTCAAATCGTCAAAAAGGACACCCTTGAAATCGTCGAAAAGTTTGGCTTTTTTGAATACTTCGAGCCACAAAAATCACTCGCCCAACAACTCAGCAAAGGTTATGGTGGGGATCACTTCTCTTGGACGGCCTCTTCTATTATCGACTTTATCCACCAAACATGAATTACCTAGACTATACCGTTATCAGTATCTACATCCTTGGTTTCCTTTGGCTAGGTAGGATGTTTAAGGGTTCAACCTCCAGCGAATCTTATTTCTTAGGTGATAAGAGCTTTGGTTGGTTTCCCCTCTCTTTGAGTACGGCTGCGACCCAAATTTCAGCGATTAGCTTTATTTCAGCACCCGCTTTTGTGGGACTCAAAGCGGGCGGGGGCATGAGTTGGCTCACCTATGAGTTTGCCGTGCCATTGGCCATGCTTTTTTTGATGGCCTTCTTGATCCCGCCGATGTATCGAGCCGGTATAGTCAGTGTTTATGCTTTTTTGGAGCGTCGATTTGATGCTTCCTCGCGCGTCTTGCTTAGCGCAGTGTTTCAGATCAGTCGAGCCTTTGCGACCAGTGTGATGATCTATACGGTGGCCTTGATTTTGACCAGTGTGATGGATATACCGATGTGGCAAACCATCACCATTATTGGGGTGGTAACCATGATTTACTCCTATCAAGGGGGCATGAAAGCGGTAGTTTATGGCGATATGATCCAAATGCTGATCCTGCTAGTGGGGATTGTGATTTGTTTCATTGTAGGCCTCTATCACCTCGGTGGTTGGGAGGTGCTGATCGACAAGGTCGATCCGGCTCGTCTGCAAGCGGTTGATTTCAAGTCCTTTGGCTTTAGTGAAGGCGAAGAATTTGGTTTTTGGCCCATGCTGATTGGGGGTTTCTTTTTGTACACCTCCTATTATGGCACCGATCAAAGCCAGGTGCAACGCCTATTTTCAGCCCAAAACATGGGTACCCTCAAGCAGACCTTATTGGTCAATGGTCTGATGCGTTTTCCGATTACCCTTTTGTATTGTTTGATGGGATTGGTGCTAGGTACGCTGGTTACGACTGACGCTAGTTTTCAGGCACTGATTCCGGCGGACAAGCCAGACTTAATGATCCCGATTTTTATCCGCGAATACCTCCCCAATGGTTTGATAGGAATTTTGATGATTGCGATTCTTTCTGCGGCTATGTCCTCTCTAAGTTCGACCATCAATTCTCTCAGCGCGGCGACGGTGGAAGACTTTTTTAACCGTAAAAAAACCCTCACAGACAAACAGTATAGTTTATATTCTCGCTATGCCGTTATCTTTTGGGGGATTGCCTGCTTGGTGCTTGCCTTCTTTACGGGCGACATTGCCAAAACGGTGATTGAGGCCATCAATAAGGTAGGTTCGGTCTTTTATGGACCTATTTTGGCGGTCTTTATTTGTGCGATTGGCATACCGAGGATCAGTACCAAGGGGGCCAATGCAGGGCTTTTAATTGGTGTCGCCGTCAATGTTTACCTCTGGTTGTTTGTGCCTGATGTATTTTGGTTTTGGTGGAACGCCATCGGTGCAGCAGTCACCTTGCTGAGTGCATATGTGGTGAGTCTTATTTTGCCCCGCTCCGCGGAACGCGAAGTCGAACAGACGCTTAAGTTTAAGTGGGAGATCGAACCACAGAAGGCCGCTTTACTATTAGGCTTTTTTGTCCTGATCGTATTGCTAAGCGTATTCATCCCTAATTTACTTTCTTAAAACAGGGACTCTCACCAAGCCACAGATGAACATCCTGATCGCCCCCGACAAATTTAAAGGCTCGCTCTCGGCTCAAGCAGTTGGCGAGGCGATTGCAAGGGGAGTGGAGCGTTCTGCGAAGCAGTCCCAAACCCACATCCAAATCCTCGCTGATGGCGGAGAAGGCTCCTTGGAGATCATCGCGCAAATCATCTCCGCAGAGACCATCCACTGCCAAGTCCAAGATCCTCTTGGCCGAGTAGTCAGGGCTAAATATCTCTTGGCGGGTGAGGCTGCCTACATCGAAATGGCCGAGGCCTCTGGCTTGGTCTTGCTCAAAGAATCCGAGCGTAGCGCGCTCAAAACCAGCACTTTTGGCACGGGTCAATTGGTCCGAGATGCTCTCGAAAGAGGGGCCAAACACCTCTATTTGTTTCTCGGCGGCAGCGCCACCAATGATGCAGGTATGGGGATCGCGCAAGCCTTGGGTTTTGGTTTTTACAATCAGGAAGGGCAATCAATCGTCTCCATAGGTGCTAGGCTCGCTCAGATCGACAGCATCATAGCGAGTCAAGATTTTGATTGGCATGAGCTTAGATTTTATTGCCTTTGCGACGTCCAAAATCCGCTGCTGGGTCCCAAAGGGGCCACTTATGTATATGGCCCGCAAAAAGGAGCCGACCAAGCGGCCTTAGTCCAGTTGGAGACAGGCATGCAGCAAGTTGAAAAACTACTCTCAGAGCACGCCCAAAAAGAAATCGGACAAATCCCCGGAGGAGGAGCAGCGGGGGGGATTGCAGCAGGCCTACATGCACTAGTCGGAGCCAAAATTCAGTCCGGCATCGACACCATTTTGCAACTCGCAGGCATGGAAGAGCAGGTCAAGCAGGCCGATTTGGTGATTAGTGGCGAAGGTAAGCTAGATAGTCAGACGCTTTCAGGTAAGGTTATAAACGGCCTCAGTCAGCTCTGTCAAAAGCATCAAAAACCCCTCTGGTTGTTTGTCGGACAGCATGATCTTGACAAGCAAGCACTGGCTGCAAACAGTATCGAAAAAGTATTTGCGGTGATGGACCGAGCGGCGGACCTCAATGATGCAATGCAAAATACAGCTTCGATCCTAGAAGGTCTTGCTTATCAAGCCTTGAAATCATTGTAGAAGCGTTCAGCGAAGCAGAAAAAAAGCACCAATCCTTCAAAAGGCTCCTTTTTTATCCTCTCCAAGCGTTCCCAAAAGCGCTATTGCTACCTTCCCCCTTAGCTAAATATTCAGTATTTTGAGTTAAACGATACTTCATGCCTAGCCTACCACAATTTGTTTTGTTGTTAGGCGCTTTGCTCTCCTGTAGTCAGAGTTTATTTGCGCAAAAAGAAGCCCCTCGCCAAAAGCATTACTGGCCGTCGGTCCGGCCTATCTTTCTCGCTTAGAAAAACTCGAAACCCTCAATCTCTCAGATACATTTGTGGACGATGCGGGAGTTTTGCATTTGCTCGAAATCACCAGTCTCAAAAGGGTTTATCTCTACCATTCGGAGGTCAGTTTGAATGTAATCGAAGCCCTACATAGCTTTTTGCCAGCGACAGAGGTGCTGCATGCTGAGGGGGAGATGTATTGAAATCTCAATGGACATGAAACATGACGACATGAAAAAATTCAGTCTATTCTTACTGTTTTTATCCTTGGTCATTGCTAGCTGCGATCAAGCCGCAAAACCCAATGTAGTCTTTATTTTGGCCGATCAATGGCGGGCTCAATCTATTGCTTATGCGGGCAATCCTGATGTCAAAACGCCCCATCTGGATCAGCTAGCAGCCGAAAGCGTCAACTTTGTCAATGCGACTTCGACCATGCCGGTTTGTACCCCATATCGTGCGATGGTCATGACAGGCAAGTATCCTTTGAAGACGGGCATGTTTATGAATGATGTTTCGCTCGCGCCCAAGTACCAAAGTCTGGCGGAGGTTTACCAAGCGGCGGGCTACCAAACGGCTTATATCGGCAAATGGCATCTCGATGGTAATGGACGTTCGGCATTCATCCCCCAAGAGCGGCGGCAGGGTTTTGACTATTGGAAAGTCTTGGAGTGCTCACATAGCTATAACAACTCCAACTATTGGGGCAATGATGATCAGAAGCACAAATGGGAAGGCTACGATGCCGAAGCGCAGACCCAAGACGCGATCACTTATATCCAAGCCCAGGCCCAAAAGGATGCCCCATTTTATTTGATGCTTTCTTGGGGACCGCCGCATGCACCCTACCAAACTGCCCCGCAGGCATTTCAGGATATGTATGCAGGAGTGGAGATACAACTACGAGAAAACGTCCCCCCCGAAGTGGCCGAAAAAACCAAGGAAATCTTAAGAGGCTACTACGCCCATTGCACGGCGCTCGACACCTACATCAATCAATTGCAGGAGGCCATCCGCAGCAGTGGTTTGGAAGACAATACCATCTTTGTTTTCACCTCCGATCATGGCGACATGATCAACAGTCACTTTGCGAGGAAAAAGCAAAAGATCTATGCAGAGTCCGCAAAAGTGCCTTTTTTGCTTAAATACCCAGCCTTATTGGGTCAGGAAGGCCAGCAGTCTGATTTCTTGCTCAACACCCTAGATATTTTCCCCACTCTATTGGGGATGTCAGGTATTGCAGTCCCTCCGGGCTTGGATGGTGAGGATATAACGCCAGTCTTTCTGGGGCAAGAGGAAGATACACGAGCCGCGAGTTTGGTCGCTTGCATCCAGCCTTTTGGCCAATGGAAGCGGGCTGTGGGAGGCAAAGAATTTAGAGGGATCATCACCAAGGACTACACCTACGCCAAGGATTTGTCAGGAGATTGGCTGCTTTTTGACGACAAAGCTGATCCTTTCCAGCTCAACAATCTTGTCGGAGATCCTGCCTATGCTGCTAAAGCTCAAAAGTTGGAAAAGCTGCTCCATCAAGAACTAGACCGTCTAGACGATGAATTTTTGCCCGGGCCAGCATATATCGCAAAATGGGGCCATCAGCTAGATTCGACGGGTACAGTGCCTTACACTAGATAGAAAACAGCCTAGAAATTAATTTCAAAAACGGCTCCTCCTCCCTCATGTGGCTGCAAGGAAAAGGGAAAGCCATGCTTTTGGAGAATTTCGCGTGTGAGCGTCAGACCTATCCCTTGGCCGTTTTTCTTGCTACTATAAAAGGGAGAGAAAACCTTATCCGTCTCCTCTATACCATGCCCCGTATCGATGATCCTCAGCTTGCGAGAGGGCGCATTTAAGTCTAGGATTATTTGCCCTTGTTCGGCGATCGCTTCGATAGCGTTTTTGAGGAGGTTGATCAGGACTTGCTCCATCAGTTTAGGGTCTACCGCTGCGCGGAA
>JBCAWW010000036.1:0-14357 GCA_038534415.1 Bacteroidota bacterium
GCTCGCAGCCCCTTCGGGCCTGATTTTCTCAACTCTTTTTACTTTACCTATCAGTCAAGGCCTTTGGAGACTGAGGCGCAAAAGCAGTTGGGCAAGTTTTTGTTTTATGAGCCGGCCATGTCTGCGGATGCGAAAATGTCTTGTGCTTCCTGCCATCAACCCAATCGAGCCTTCACAGATGGCTTGGCCCGCAGTCTTGATAATAGTGGTGAAGCCTTTGTAGCGCGCAATGCGCCTACGCTCCTCAATTCGGTCTATGCCCAGCGGCACTTCTACGATTTGAGGGCTGATAAACTCGAAAACCAATTAAGAGATGTTTTTCACAATGAGCGAGAGTTTCAGAGCGACTTCGTCGAACTCATCGGTCGATTGCAAGAAAGCAGTGAATATATGGCCTTGTTTCGCGCAGCATACCCCGGCCTAAATGACAAGCAGCTGCTTAGCCGGCATACCATCGTCTCCGCTATGACCGCTTATGTGCGTACCCTAAAGAGCTTTAATTCACCTTTTGATCAATATATCCGCAAGGAAAGCCAAGAACTTGATCCCGAAGCGATCGCGGGTTTCAATCTGTTTATGGGCAAAGCCAATTGTGGCACTTGCCACTTCCCGCCTACCTTTAGTGGTTTAGTGCCTCCGGGCTACCACGAAAATGAAACGGAAGTCCTAGGCGTACCCGCCGACAAAGCCGCTACCAAATTGGATGAGGACGAAGGCCGTATTCTCAACAAACGATTTCATGAGCAGGCCGATCATTATCGCTATTCATTCAAAACCATGGGCGTGCGCAATGTGGCTCTCACCGCTCCTTATATGCACAATGGGGTGTTCGAAACTTTAGAGGAAGTCCTCGACTTTTACAACCGTGGGGGAGGAGCTGGCATGGGCTTAGAAGTGCCGCATCAGACTTTAGGGGCCGATCCACTGGGATTGACGGATGAGGAGCAAACCGCCATCATTCGTTTTATGGAGAGCTTGACTGATACTGTTGGTACTAGCCATTATCCTGCCCGATTGCCCGCCTTTGACCCCAGCAGCGAGCTAGAAAGCTTGGAAAGGCGTTTACAATATTAAAGCCATCCCTGAACTTAGCGTTCTGCGCAGCAGGAAGCCCCACAATCGGCCACTACATTAGATAATGTAAGTGCGCAGATGTATGCCGCACCAAGAGAGTCAAGCGTTCTGCGAAGCAGGCATCCTCCACCCGATTTTTCTCATATACCTAAAACTTACCTAAGATTAGGTATTGTACCTAAGTGGGTGATTACGGTACTTGCAACTGTTTAGAATTAGTCTAAATAAACACAGTGTAAACAAATTGTTATGCAACGCGTCCTCATCCTCTTAATACCTGTTTTTTTGATTTTCTCGGCTTGTGACAAAACGCCTGAGATCATGATTGACAATCCTGCGACTTATGCGTTTAGTCGTGATGGACAGTCCACTGTTTCTTTTAGTGGGCAGACCACTCGGATCCAAATGGCTACTGAGTTGATCAACGCTATGAAAGATTTTGATGGCGCGGATAAAGCCCTTTTACTAGAAATGTATCGCAACGAAACCGAGGCCGGCGAAGACGCGAATCCATATATCAATGCTGAGCTAAATGCGTCTACTAAGAGCGTAAAGAGCAAAGTAGCGGCTTCTAAAGATTTTTACGCAGCCAATACGGTTGATGCATCAGTGATCAAAGCTGATTTTGAAAAATGGATCGAAGCTCAGATAGACGAGGTTTTCCCCGCTGAAAACGAATTAGCGGAAGCCGGCAAGCCTGGCCAAATCGCTGATGGCTCCTCTACTCGCTACATCAATGCTCAAGGACTGGAGTACAATCAGGCTGTAAACAAAGGCTTGATCGGTGCTTTGATGCTCGACCAAATGCTCAACAACTACCTTAGTACTGCAGTACTTGACGAAGCGAACAATCGCGAACTCAATGATGCTGGTACGGTTGCTGATGGGCAATCTTATACCACTATGGAGCATAAGTGGGACGAAGCTTATGGCTATGCTTATGGTACTGCTTCTGATCCTGCTGATCCCAACGCTGGTTTGGGCGACGCTGACGCTTTTGTGAGCAAATATATCGGTCGTGTCGAAGGCGACGATGATTTTGCGGGTATTGCCGATGAGATTTACCAGGCCTTCAAATTGGGTCGTGCTGCGATTGTCGCAGGCGACTATAGTGTTCGTGATGAGCAGGTTGATATCCTGCGCGAGAAATTTTCAGAGGTCATTGCTATCCGTGCGGTCTATTACCTACAGCAAGGAAAAACCTCTCTCGAAAAAGCTATTCCAGATTATGGCGCTGCTTTTCATGATCTTTCAGAAGGTTATGGCTTTATCTATAGCCTACAGTTTACTCGTATCCCAGGTACAACGACTCCTTACTTAAGCAAAACTGAGGTGGATGGATTTCTCAGCGACCTCCTGTCTGGAAACGGATTTTGGGAAGTAACTCCCGCCACTCTTGATGCAATTTCTAATACGATTGCTGATAAATTTGACTTTACCGTAGCGCAAGCTGCTGAATAATACTAAGGCTGACAGGATCTAAATTCCCGTCAGCCTTTAATCATTCTCCCTATGCACCGCATATTCCTTTTTCTCTTGCCCGTTTTATTATTGGTTGCCTGTGATCCAAACGGCTCAAATCAACCCAAAGTAGATGATTTTGATCGTCAGGCGATGCTTGTCAATTGGGCTGACAACCTGATTATACCTGCTTTTGATAATCTGGCTAATGCGACAGCTGAGCTCGAAATCGCAGCTCAGTCTTTTGCCCAAAACCCTACTCAAATAGAACTCCGTGATCTGAGAGATAGCTGGCAATGGGCTTATCATCAATGGCAACAAGCCTCGATCTATGAGATTGGCAAAGCCGAGGAGTTACGCCTGCGTGACAACCTCAACATTTATCCAGTCAATGTCGATGAACTGACCCAAAACATCTCTTCCGGCACTTATAACCTCCTCCTTCCTTCTCAAATTGATCGCCAAGGTTTTCCTGCCTTGGACTATTTACTTTATGGGGTAGGATCGTCGGAAGCCGAAATATTGGCGACCTATAACACTGATGCCCTCGCGACTAACTATCGGCAGTATGTGGTTGATCTCGCAACTCGCATCAATGATTTGGTACAAGAAGTACATGGTGATTGGAAAAATGGCTATCGCAATACTTTTGTCGAAAATAAGGGTAGCAATGCCAATGCTTCTGTAGATATGCTGGTAAATGATTTTCTCTTTTTCTACGAAAAGCATCTGAGAGCCGGTAAAGTCGGGATTCCGGCGGGGGTATTTTCTGGTGCGCCAATCGCCGAAAATGTAGAGGCTTACTATCGCCGAGATATGAGCCGCGACCTCTTACTTAACGCCTTAGACGCCGCTCAAAACTTTTTCAATGGCGATGCACTGACCACTAGTGGACCCGGTTTGAAAGCATATCTGGATTATCTCTCGAGTGAAAAAGAAGGGATAAGCCTTAGTAGTAAAATCAACGATCAATTTGCCAATAGTATTACCGCTATTCAAGCCCTAAAACCTGACTTTGTGGCTCAACTTGACGAAAGCGAAGTGCCTATGCTAGCCGCCTATGATCAGCTACAACTCAATGTAGTACTCCTCAAAGTGGATATGCTACAAGCCCTCAATATCAATGTTGATTATGTCGATGCGGATGGGGATTGAGCGTTTTGGCTAGCGCTAAGAAACCTAAACCGCTAGTTGAACTAAAAATTTTTCCCGTCATCTCGGAAATACGAAGCATGAGAATTATCCGGGATCTTTTGGGAGTTCAAATGTAAAGATCCCGCATAAATTTGTCTCTTTTCTATCGCCAAATTTTGCGAGATGAGGGCTAAGGGCATCAAGGCAATTTTTTAAACTAAAGCGCTCTTGCCCCTCCCTTTTTAAGGAGGGGAACGAGCGCAGCGAGAGGGGTGGTTAAAACAAGAAGGCACTACCAACTCATTCTCAAAAACAGTAGTCCTATCTTATGCTGAGATCAATCGAAGCAAATCAAGAGAAGAGTCCGGAGCCACGTCTCAGGGCTTTTCCCTTTTCTATTGCAGGACTACGAAACTACCTCCATCAACCGACTTCTAGCGCTCCTTTGGCGGTATTTAGGATCATTTTTGGCTTGATGATGCTGGCGAGTATGATCCGTTTTGCTGCCAAAGGCTGGATCGATAAACTCTATATTCAGCCCTCATTTCACTTTTCTTATTACGGATTTGAGTGGGTACAGCCCCTCGGCCAATGGACCTATTTACTCTTCCTGATTTGCGGGATTTCGGCCTTGATGGTGGCCCTGGGCTGGCAATACAGATGGGCGATCATCACCTTTTTCCTCAGCTTCACCTATATCGAGCTGATGGACAAGACGACCTACCTCAACCATTATTACTTTATCAGTCTGATGAGTTTTTTGCTCATCTTTTTGCCTGCCAATGCGAGTTTTTCAGTGGACGCTGCGCGGAACGCTCATCCTCCACGCCAGCAAGTCCCTCGGTGGACTATAGACGCGATCAAACTCCTACTCTGCATCGTCTACTTCTATGCCGGCTTGGCAAAGCTCAACTCAGATTGGCTCCTCCACGCCATGCCGCTCAAAATCTGGCTCCCGTCCAAATACGGTATCCCGATTTTGGGCGATTTGCTCCAAAAAGAATGGGTCGCCTATGCCTTTGCTTGGGGAGGGACTTTTTATGATTTGTTTATTCCTTTTTTACTGCTACATCGCAGAACGCGTCCTCTCGCCTTTGTGATGGTGGTATTTTTTCATGCCATGACGGCCCTGCTTTTTCCGATCGGTATGTTTCCGTGGATCATGATGCTGAGCGCCTTGATCTTTTTTGATGCGAAGTGGCATGAGAAAGTCTTGCATTACTTATCAAAAGTCCTCCTCCCTCCGAAGGGGGATAATCCCTCCGGTTTGCAAAACCATATCCCCCTTCGGAGGGGGCAGGGGGAGGAAAAAAAGCTTCCCAAAGTCCTAATCCTCTTCTTTATCATCCAAATCCTGCTGCCTTGGCGCTATCTCGCCTATCCAGGAGAACTTTTTTGGACGGAGGAGGGTTTTCGCTTTTCGTGGCGAGTGATGTTGATGGAAAAAGCGGGCTACGCCAATTTTAAGATAGTGGACCAAGCCTCTGGCAAACGCTTCTACGTCGACAATACCGACTTTTTGACCGCCTTTCAGGAAAAACAAATGGCTACTCAGCCAGACTTTATTTTGGAGTATGCTCATTATTTGGGCGAGTATTTTACAGCCCAATGGGGAGACTCGCTCGCCGTCTATGTCGAAAGCTATGTAGCGCTCAACGGACGGCCCAGCCGTCCTTACATTGATCCGACGGTAAATTTGATGGAAATTGCGCCCTCATTTCGGGCCCGAAACTGGATATTAGACTTCGATGATGAAATTAAAGGACTGTAGTTTATTGTGTCTAGGCCTTTGCTGGGCCTTTATGAGCTGGGGACAGGAGCTCTATGGTGTGGTCAAAGACGCCGATACGCAAGCCGCAATTGAGGGAGTCGAAGTCTATTTGTTTCCGACCGATATCAAGACGCAGACAGATGCGGAAGGCAAATTTTCTTTTTCAGCGCTAAGTGAGCAAAGCTATGAGCTGGTCGTATTCTCGCCTCAGCACCAACTATACAAGCAAAAAATAGATTTTACTGGCCAAGGCTTAGAGCTGAGCGTTCGGCTGCAAGCCAACGAATATGAGCTCTCAGAAGTAGTCATCGCCGCTAAAAGAGAAGAACTTTTTGCCCTCAAACGCCTGCGCGAAGTAGAAGGCACCGCCATCTACGCTGGCAAGAAAAACGAGGTGATCGTCATCGGTCTCCTTACGGCCAATATCGCCGCCAATAATCCGCGCCAAATTTATAGCCAAGTATCTGGCCTCAATATTTACGAAACCAGTGATGCGGGCCTCCAACTCAATATCGGCGGGCGTGGCCTCGATCCCAATCGCTCTGCCAATTTCAATACCCGCCAAAATGGCTACGATATCAGTGCCGATGTCTTGGGCTATCCGGAGAGCTACTATACGCCTCCAGCCGAGGCCCTCAGCGAAATCCAAGTGATCCGTGGGGCGGCTTCTTTGCAATACGGAACCCAGTTTGGAGGCTTGGTCAACTTTCGCTTCAAAAAACCAGTCGAAGACCAAAAAATCAGTCTCACTTCACGGCAGAGTATTGGTTCTTTTGGACTATTTACCTCTTTCAATAGCCTGAGCGGTACAGTCGGACGCTTTAGTTATTATACCTATTTCAACTATAAGCGCGGCAATGGATTTCGTCCAAACTCTGGCTTTGAATCCCTAAATGCCTTTGTACATACCCGCTACGAACTGACCGAAAAAACCGCGCTCGAATTTGAGTTTAGCTATCTCAATTATCTCGCTCAGCAAGCGGGTGGTCTGACTGATGCGCAATTTTATCGCGACCCATATTCCAGCAATCGTACGCGTAATTGGTTTGCCGTGGATTGGCATTTGTTTTCTCTCAAGCTGGAGCACAAATTTTCTAGTCGCACGGAGTGGACCACCAATCTGTTTGGTCTCGACGCTTCGCGCAACGCTTTGGGCTTTCGTAGCAATCGCGTTTCCCAGACTGATGACCTCAATGCCCCCCGAGACCTGATCAAAAGTACCTTTCAAAATGGAGGCCTAGAAACCCGTCTCTTGCATCGCTACCAAATTGGGCAACAAAAAGCCGTGGCTTTGGTAGGGGCTAAGCTCTACCGCTCTGACAATATCGCTCTACAGGGCGCGGGTAGCAATGGAGTAGAGGCGGATTTTAATTTGGCAAGCGATCAATTTCCCTTTTATAGCAATCAGTCAGACTTTCGCTTTCCCAATGCCAATTTGGCTTTATTTGCTGAGCACATCTTTTACCTCAATGATAAGCTATCTCTGACTCCCGGTATCCGCTTTGAACATATCCGTACCGAAAGTGAGGGAAGTTATCAAAAGATTGATTTTGATCTTGCGGGTAACCCCATTCGCGATACCACTTTTCAAGACAATCGCGCTTTCAATCGTTCCTTCGCCTTATTGGGGCTTGGCCTGAGTTTTAAACCGGGCCAGGGGCGCGAGTTTTACGCAAACTTTTCCCAAAACTATCGTTCTGTTACCTTTTCAGATATCCGGGTAGTCAATCCTGCCTTCCAAGTCGATCCCAATATCACCGATGAGAGCGGGTTTACCGCCGATTTGGGTTTTCGGGGCCGGATCAAAGAGGTGCTTTCTTATGACATTGGTGCTTTTGGTTTGCTGTATGACAATCGTCTAGGCGAGGTATTACGGGCCGAAACCCGAGAAACTGCTAGTGGTGAATTGATCGAAACAGGCCGCGTGGTGCGTTTTCGGGGCAATATCGGCCAAGCCTTTATGGCAGGCTTCGAAAGCCTCATCGATTGGAATCTACGCAAAACCTTTATTCCCAATCAACCCCAACTAAAGCTGAGTCTCTTCGCCAATACCGCCTTGACCTACTCTCGCTACCTAAAGTCTGCAATCCCTAATGTCCAAGGCAAGGAGGTCGAATTTATCCCGCTACTCAATCTCAAAAGTGGCCTCAACTTTGGCTATCGCAATCTAGTGGGGAGTCTGCAGTTTACGTATCTCTCCGATCAGTTTACCGACGCGACCAACGCACCACAAAATACGCTCGACAATCAAAGTGGGATTCGGGGGGCGATTCCTGCTTACTCGATCATGGATCTGTCTTTGTCCTACACCTACAAACGCTTCAAACTCGAAACGGGCGTCAACAACCTCCTCAATCAAAGTTATTTCACCCAGCGTGCTACCGGCTATCCAGGGCCGGGGATTATCCCTTCTGCTCCTCGCGCGGGCTATGTAGTGCTGCAGATTGTGTTGTGATTATTACTGCTGCGCAGAACGCTTCTCTCTGTTTAGTATTAAGACAAAAGTTGGTAATCCAAGCTATACGTCACAGGTTTACCCGTCATCCCGCAAAATCCGTCGCCAGAAAAAAGACGGATTTATGCGGGATCTTGCGATTTGACAAGTAAAAGACCGGAACTAAGCGTTCTGCGCAGCAGTCTGCCAAAACTGTCAGGAAGAAAATGTGTCAAAAATAATTTTTAGACATATCTAAAATTTGTATTTTGCGTACCTAAATAAAAAGTTAGTCCGCATTTAGTATGCAAAAACGATACATCCAACTTTTCCTATTTCTGTTTTTACCGCTCTTGGGGCTAGCCCAACAAGCCAGCCTAGAGGGATACGTAAAACTTGAGGGCGAGCCCGCGGCCTACGCTAGCGTCCAACTCAAAGAAGCGAAAAAGGGCACTACCACAGATGAAGCAGGCTTTTTTAAGCTGGAGGGCCTATCCGCTGGAACCTATACGCTGCGCGTGTCGCTGCTAGGTAGCGAACCCTTGATCGAGACGCTGCGTTTGGCGAAGGCAGAGAAAAAAGAGCTCTCCCTCGTACTCAAAGCGGATCTCAGCCTCGATGAAGTCGTCATCACGGGTACGCTCAAAGAAGTAAGAAGGGTAGACAGTCCGGTGCCGGTTGAGGTCTATAGCCCCACATTTTTTAAGAAAAATCCTACCCCCAATATTTTTGACGCTCTGCAAAACGTCAATGGCGTCCGTCCCCAGCTCAATTGTAATGTCTGCAATACCGGCGATATTCATATCAATGGCTTAGAGGGCCCTTACACTATGGTTTTGATCGATGGGATGCCGATCGTCAGTAGTTTGGCGACCGTTTATGGACTTTCGGGTATCCCGAACGCTTTGGTCGAACGCATCGAAATCGTCAAAGGCCCGGCCTCTTCTCTCTATGGTTCTGAGGCAGTGGGTGGTTTGATCAATATCATTACCAAGCAGCCAGAACGTGCGCCTATTGTGTCTGCGGATGTGATGGGGACTAGCTGGCAAGAATATAGCGCTGACCTTGGCCTCAAGCTCAAAGTAGGAGATAAGGCGCATTCTTTGACGGGGGTGAACTACTACCATTATGATACGCCCAAAGACCTCAATGGCGATAATTTTACGGACGTAACCTTGCAGGAACGCGTATCAGTATTTCAGAAGTGGAGCTTCAAACGCAAGCAAAACCGCCTTTTTACGCTTGCAGGACGCTATTTTTACGAAGATCGCTGGGGGGGAGAAATGGATTGGACTCCTGAATATCGAGGCGGCGATCAAATCTACGGTGAAAGCATTTATACCAAGCGCTGGGAGCTACTCGGAAACTATCAATTGCCACTACGCGAAAAAGTATTGCTTTCGTTCTCCTACAATGATCATGACCAAAACTCCGTCTACGGAGACATGCCTTATATCGCTCAGCAAAGGATTGCTTTTGGGCAGTTGACTTGGGACAAGAAGCTGGGCAAACATGATCTTTTGGTGGGCTCTGCCTTGCGTTACACCTTTTATGATGATAATACCCCAGCGACCGAGGCCGCGAATGCAGTAAATCAACCTGATCAAATTTGGTTGCCGGGCATCTTTATCCAAGACGAAATTAGTCTCAATCCCAAGCACAAAGTATTGCTAGGGCTGCGCTATGATTACAATAGTGTGCATGGCAATATTTATACCCCTCGCCTTGCCTATAAGTGGAGCTTTGGCCAAAACAATATCTTGCGACTCAATGCGGGTACAGGCTTTCGCGTGGTCAACCTCTTCACCGAGGATCACGCCGCCCTAACAGGAGCGAGAGAAGTTGTCATTGCGGAGGCGCTTAATCCTGAGCGTTCGTACAATGTGAACCTCAACTATATCAAAAAGATATATACCGACAATGGCGGCTTTGTCAGCTTTGACGCGACCGCTTGGTACACCTACTTCAACAATGTGATCTTCCCAGATTATGAGACCAATGCCAACCAGATCATTTATAGCAATTTGGATGGACATGCAGTCACCACGGGAGTAAGCATGAATGTCGATGTGGCCTTGCCCAACGGACTGACGATACTCGCCGGAGCGACTTTGATGGATGTTTCGACTACTGAGGACGGCATCAGAGAACGCCAAATACTGACGGAGCGCTTTACGGGCACCTGGGCGATTTCTTATACCTTCCCTAAACTCAATTTAGGAGTAGACTATACCGGCAATATCTATGGACCGATGCGCCTCCCACTCTTAGGAGAGCTTGATCCTCGCAGTGAGTATTCTCCCGTTTGGAGCATCCAAAATATCCAACTCACTTATCGTGGCTGGAAGAAGATCGAGCTATACGGAGGGGTGAAAAATCTCCTCAACTGGACACCAAACGAAGGCAATCCCTTTTTGATCGCCCGCCCCAATGATCCTTTTGATCGCAACGTACAGTTTGACCCTCAGGGCCAAGTGATCGCCACGGCCGCCAATCCCTATGCTTTGACTTTTGATCCGAGCTACGTCTATGCCCCCAATCAAGGGATCAGAGGCTTCTTGGGAGTGAGAGTAAATATCGGCAACTAATGAAAACCTTCTTTTTTTCGATCCTCCTTTTGTGCTCTTTGCCCTCCATCGGGCAACTCCAGCACTACCCATTTGAAGCTGTAGATAGTCTTTGGCAAGTAGAGAAGCGGCCTTTGGTGGTCTTTTTGCATACCGATTGGTGTCGCTATTGTGAGGCCATGCGGCAAAAGACTTTGCAAAACGAAGACATCATCGACTTACTCAATGAGGAGTTTTATTATTTGCCTTTTGATGCCGAGTCAGAGGAGGAGATTAGATTTCGAGGCCATCCTTTTTCTTTTGAGCCCACTGGTCGTGGAACGGGCATTCACAGCCTTGCCAAGGCGCTAGGGACGATCGATGGAGAGATTGCTTATCCGACGTTGGTCGTACTCAATGAGGACTATGAGATCGTCTTTCAGTATGCCGGTTTTATGAATGCCCGAGCAATGAGGCGCATATTACAACAACTGTAGATTCGGCACGCATGCCGAATCCCCCTAAGCGCACGCATGCCGAATCCCCCCACCAGAGAGAAGCGTTCTGCGAAGCAGCCCTCAAAAAGACTACGTCATCAAAATATAAATCAAGACGGTAATCACACAAAGCCCCAAGCCCACGGGCTTGACATATTTCCAAGGCTCAATGGAAACCACACCTTGATCTTTTTCGACAAAGGTATTTTGATTGGGAAAAATCGTCGATACGCCAAACATCACCCCAATATTGAGCAAAAACTCCACCCCCCAGATGTGGACGAAGTGCAAGTCCCATTCATAGACAAAAACGGTCAGGACGTAAAATGTGAGCCCAAAAAACAGTCCCGCAATGGCGCCGGCAGCGGATACATAACGCGTAAAAAAGCCAGCCAGCAAGATGCTAATGATCGGAATAAAGAAAATGCCGTTGAGCTGCTGCATGAGATTGTAGAGACCTTCGGGAGCATTGGCTACAAAAGGCGCTACCATAATAGCAGCAATGGCTAAAGTCGCAGAGGTCAGTTTGCCAATCCTTACTAGCCGCTTTTCGCTGGCATCTTTTTGGATGTGCCGCTTGAATATCCCCACGCTAAAAAGCGTAGCCGCTGAGTTCAATACACTATTAAAGGTACTGAGGACCGCCCCCATCACTACGGCCGCAAATAGACCGATCAGCCAGTCTGGCAAAATCCTTTTGACGAGTAGGGGATAAACGCTGTCCTGATCTTCATAATAGTCAGTACCGAAATAATAAAAGGCAATCACGCCCGGTAATATGATCACCAAAGGGATCAGAATTTTGTAAGCACCCGCAAGCAGCAAACCCTTTTGCGCCTCTGCTAGGTTTTTGGCTCCCAGCGCACGTTGGATGATGGACTGATTCATACACCAAAAGTAGAGCTGATTGAGAATCATGCCCGTAAAAAGTACCTCAAAAGGCAAAGTCGAATCAGCCGCCCCGATCACACTAAATTTTTCTGGCGCTCGCTCAAATACACTTTGCAATCCCTCCCACATATTGCCTGCTCCAATCTCCCAGAGCGCAAAAATAGGCACCAATAGACCCCCTATCAATAAGCCATAACCATTGATGGTATCAGAGACGGCTACCGCTTTGAGGCCCCCAAATACCGCATAGACTGAGCCGATCAGACCTATGAGGATCACCATCAACCAGATGGCCTGCCCCTGACTGATGCCCAATTGGGTAGAAACATCGAAAAGACTCTCAAAGTTGATTGCGCCAGTATATAAGACAATGGGGAGAAGCGTTACTACGAAGGAGATAATCAGAAAAAGGGCCACTATCGTCCTCGTCAGGCTGCTAAAGCGCAATTCTAGATACTCCGGTATGGTCGTCAGCCCCATTTTGAGGTAGCGAGGCACGAAGTATAAGGCGCCAATCACCAAGGCAATGGCAGAGGTAACCTCCCAAGCAATGACGATGAAGCCATCTTTGTAGGCAGAGCCATTCATGCCGATGAGATGCTCGGTGGAAATATTGGTGAGGAGAAGAGAACCGCCGATGACGACCCCGCTCAAACTCCGGCCACCAAGAAAATAGCCATCGCGGGAGTCTAAAGATTGCTGGCGGAGTTGGTACCAAGTGTAAGCAATTACAAAGCCTGTAAAGGCCAAAAAAGTTAGAAGAATCAGCATTGTATTCGCATAGTAGTTCGTCTTAACTTAACGAAAATAATTCAAGCTGTCGTTAATTCAATCCAGCGGCTAATTCAATAAGTCAACAAAATTCCCGTATTTGTGAGAATCGAACCTATTTGAACATACTTATGATTCGCATATTATCGCTCTTATTCATCTTTTCATTTAGTACTTGTCGTTATGCGACTACCGCTGGCGAATATCCAAGCCCTCCTCGAGGCCCCAAAAATGTGATCCTCATGATAGGGGATGGTATGGGGATCAGCCAGATTACGGCTGGACTTTATAGCAATCGCAACAAACTCAATCTTGAGCGTTGTAAAACAGTGGGCTTGATCAAGACTTATTCTTCCGACAATCTGATTACCGATTCTGCGGCGGGAGCTACTGCTTTTGCTACGGGTAAAAAGACCTATAATGGCGCTATTGGAGTAGGACCGCTGAAAAAACCCTTACCCACGATTTTAGAAATGGCCGAACGCGCCAGTATGGCCACGGGCTTAGTAGCCACCAGTGAGATTACCCATGCGACCCCTGCGAGCTTTATTTCTCACCAACCCAGCCGCAATCAACACGAAGACATTGCCTTAGACTTTTTACAAACAGAAGTCGATCTCTTCATCGGCGGGGGACGTAACTATTTTAAGGAGCGCACTGATAATCGCGACCTCACCTATGAGTTGACAGGCTTGCAATACCGCATTCTCGATCTCAACACTCCCTTTGCCCAGATCGATCTTCAAGACTATGAAAACCTTGCCTATTTCACGGCTGATAATGCGCCCACTCGAAAACTCAAAGGACGAAATTATTTGCCCGAGGCGGGTGCTTATGCCGTCAAAACGCTCAGTCAGCGAGGAGCGGAAGAAGGCTTTTTTCTGATGATCGAAGGCTCTCAAATCGATTGGGGAGGGCACGCCAATAATGCAGATTATATCATCAGTGAGATGCTAGATTTTGATGAGACGGTTGGAAAGGTTCTCGACTTCGCCCAACGAGACGGAGAGACACTGGTAATCATCACCGCAGACCACGAGACGGGTGGCTTTGCGATCAATAAAGGTTCAAAAATGGCTGCTGGTGAATTGAAGACTGCTTTTACTTCCGGCGGACATACTGCGGATTTAGTGCCTGTATTTGCCTTTGGACCTGGGGCTGAGGCCTTTGGGGGTATCTATGAAAACACCGCCATTTTTGATAAAATGAAGGAGGCCTTGGGGCTGTAAGTTTTATTTTTTTACTGCTGCGCAGAACGCTCATCTCTGGACCCTTGTGCTTATTAGTCTCTACCGACCATTGAGCTGGTGCTTGCTAGGTAGCTTCCCAAATCCTTTCAAAGGACTGATAGGATCAAAGGTGTACCGGTTCTAGCGAGGGAATCGTTCTTCGAAGCAATAAAACAAGAGAAAACTTATGGGGGAAATTTTAAATCACCCCTGCCCCTCCTTGGAAAGGATACGGTTTGTTCATCAGTGTTTTAACGGATGGAAATTTTGGAAATGTCATCCAGGAAATTGCTTGGAGCGGCGCGGAAAGCGCTTATCCGGGATCTCTACAGCTTCTCGATCTTTCCCAAAGATCCCGGATAATCCGCCTGCACCTTGTTTCGGCGCATTTTCGGGATGATATGATAAGTTGTTGAAAATCAAATACTTGAGCCCGGATATCCCAAAGTGTACCACTCTTTGTAGAAGATGTGTACAAGCCGTAGCCTTGAAAAGAGGGGAAACCAAAGCAATAAGCGCCGCCACATAAAAAAGATAAAGTTCCCTTAC
>JBCAWW010000037.1:0-14301 GCA_038534415.1 Bacteroidota bacterium
AGCGACAAAAACACCAGTATCCATCACAACTGGTTTCACGACTCTTATGGTCCTGACTATGCAGACGGACGTGCCGCAGGTATCTACCTCGACAATGATAGCAAAGGCTACGATGTACACCACAATTTAGTCTGGAACATCACTTGGTCGGGCGTGCAAATGAATTGGGATGCCTGGAACAATAACATCTTCAACAATAGCTTTTGGAATGTCGGGCAGGCTATGGGCGCTTGGCTCAATGGTCGCCAGCTGCTCAACAACCGTATCTGGAATAATTATGCCCCCATTGGTGATTGGGAAGGCAATGATTTTCAACACAACCTAGTCGATAGCAATGATCCCTTTGCGGATCGAACAAAGCGGGATTTCAGGCCGGCGGTGGGCTCTCCGCTCATCGATGGAGGCATGATGATAAGCGGGATTACGGATGGCTACATCGGTACAGCACCTGACATTGGTGCTTATGAGTATGGTGATTCCATCTGGACCGCTGGCGCGGAACGCTACCAATCAGACTTTGCTACGGAGATAGAAGAGGACTTGGATAGACTGGCTTTACAGATCGCTCCTAACCCTTGTCATGAGCAACTTCGGCTGATATTGCAGTTAGAATATCCACAGGAGCTAGCCCTGAAGCTTTATACTTTAGGTGGGCAGCGAGTATTGGAGCACACTGCTTATGTCCGCGCCTCCGGCGAACGCCAAGTCGTGCTAAAGGTTGCGGATTTAGCAGCAGGAGTTTATGTCCTGCACGCAAGTCTAAATGGCAAAAAAATCAATCGGAGGGTGGTCCTTAAAGGAGAGTGAGGAGCTTGTGTTTGCTGCTTAGGCTCACTCGCTGGAGATTTCAAGCCTTGAGTTCTGCATTCGTATAATCTTTTGCGCCAAAACTGAATGCTTGGTTCAGAAAGGAAGCGTTCAGCAAGGCTGAAAAAAACCAAATAAGCTCCCAGGTGAATGGACAAGGGGAAGTAGCTCGCTACGGGCAAATAGCCGATTCTGAGACAGGAACAAATAAAAGCAAGCCAAAATCAACCGTATGTTTCAGGATTTTAACCATACGTGATAAGCTATACATGAAGAAAAATTGATATTTGGACCATATGCAAAATGTCAATAGTTATTGGTTTTAAGATTACTCGCCATGTTAAGAATACTCATCATTTTTTTTCTTGGACTAAGCATTTGGGCGACGGGCTGCTCGCTCGAAGGTAAAAATGCTAGCAGTCCTGCCTCACCGATATATGAAGCTAATTGGGAATCGATTAGCAACTATAAGATTCCTGAGTGGTTTTCGGATAGCAAGTTTGGGATTTTTATCCACTGGGGAGCATATAGTGTGCCTGCCTATGGCTCCGAATGGTATCCGCGCCGGATGTACGAAAAGGACTCCATCCGCAACGCAAGCGGTGAAGCTGGCAGAGGAAAACCTTTTATCTATGATTATCACGTCAAGACTTATGGCGACCCTTCCAAGTTTGGCTACAAGGATTTTATCCCCATGTTTAAAGCCGAAAAATTTGATCCAGAAGTTTGGTTAGATCTTTTTGAAAAATCGGGTGCTAAATACGTCATCCCGGTGGCGGAGCATCATGATGGTTTTGCAATGTATGCTTCTAGCAAAACGCGTTGGAACTCAGTCGATATGGGCCCCAAAAGGGATGTGATTGGAGAGCTAGCAGCGGCTACTCGCAAGCGAGGCCTAAAGTTTGGGGCTTCGACCCATTACGCCTTCAATTGGAACTATTATACCCGCCAAGCGGGTTGGGATACTAGCGATCCTCAATATGCAGATCTCTACAGCAGACCCCATAAGCAGTATGAAGCTTGTGATGAAGAATTTTTACAGATGTGGTGGGACCGCACGACTGAAATTATCGACAATTATCAACCTGATATTCTTTGGTTTGACTTCTATATTGACAATCCTGAGTTTGTCCCTTATCATCCTCAACTGGCCGCCCATTACTACAATCGTGGCATAGAGTGGAACAAAGAAGTAGTCCTACAGACCAAAAACTTTGACTTCGAATCCTTTCCAGAAGGCTCTAATGTGCTTGACATCGAGCGAGGAAAATTACCCGGTATCCGCAAGTTTCCTTGGCAAACCGATACCTCAGTCGGTAAAAATTCTTGGGGCTACGTAAGTAATTGGCTCTCAAAGTCTACTACTACTTTGATTCATGATTTGGTAGATATCGTCAGCAAAAATGGCTGCTTACTCCTCAATGTGGGCCCTAGAGCTGATGGCACAATCCCCGACGATCAGGCGCAAGTCCTGCTGGAGATGGGAAAGTGGCTCGATATCAATGGGGAAGCCATCTATGAAACCCGTCCTTGGGATACCTTTGGTGAAGGCCCTACTAAGGTTGCCAAAGGGCATCATTCCGAAAAAAACAATCAGGCCTTTACTGCTCAAGACATTCGCTTTACGCAAAAGGACGGTCAGCTATATGCGATGCTTCTTGGGTGGCCTGAAAGTGGAGAACTAGAAATTCACTCTTTGGTAGAAGGCACTACTGGCAGTATTAAAAAAGTCAGCATGCTAGGGACTGAAGGAGAACTGAGTTGGGAAATGGGTTCTAATGGGCTGAAGGTCAATCTGCCTGAACAAGCTCCCTGTGAGCACGCCTATACCCTCAAAATCACTTTTGAATAATCCCATGATCCAGACGCCCACTACTCCTGCTACTAAGCCCACAAAGCCTGCCCTATTGGAGCGGGCTTTGTGGCTACCGTTTGCTTTGATCACCTTTTGTTTTGCGCTTTGGGGCTTTGCCAACGACATCACCAATCCCTTGGTCAAAGCTTTTGGGACGATCTTCAATCAAAGTGCTTTTATCAGTTCCTTTGTCCAATTTGCTTTTTATGCGGGCTATTGCTTTATGGCAATTCCGGCAGCGATCTATATCAAAAAACACTCCTACAAATCTGGGATATTGCTGGGGCTGGCCCTTTATGCCATAGGAGGCATACTCTTCATACCTGCCAGTATGTTAGGGCTGTTTTATCCGTTTTGCGGCGCCTTTTTTATTATGACCTGCGGGCTGAGTTTCTTAGAGACTAGCGCCAATCCTTACATTCTTTCGATGGGAGATAGTGCTACCGCTACTCAAAGGCTCAATTTGGCCCAATCTTTCAATCCGATGGGTTCTATCATCGGGATATTGGTAGCCAAGGATTTTATTTTGGCCAAGCTCAATAAGCTCGGCCCTGCCGAACGCCTAGCTCTTGGACCAGAAGAGTTTGAAACCATCAAAATGGCAGATTTGACCATCGTCCGGACGCCTTATGTGGTGATCGGCATTGTGATCGCCCTCATGTTTGCCCTGATCTGGCTTAGCAAAATGCCCCGGACCCAAGACAATGATAAGGCGCTTGATTTGGGCGGAACCTTCAAACGTCTTTGGGCCAATTTACGCTATCGCGAAGGGGTACTGGCGCAAGCATTTTATGTCGGCGCTCAAATTACGGTATGGACTTATACGATCCATTATGGGACAGAAGTCCTGATGAGTGAAGGTATGATCGAAGCCGATGCTGCCGCCAAGGCGGTCAACTTCAATTTTTATGCGATGCTGCTATTCGCTTTTAGTCGATTTGTTTGCACCTTTTTGCTCAAGTATATCAAACCGGGTCAATTGTTGATGCTGCTTTCTGCTGCTGCCATACTCCTGCTGTTTGCCGTGGTATTTACAGGAGGGCGTACCGGATTATATGCTTTAGTAGGGATCTCTGGCTGCATGTCCTTGATGTTTCCTACCATATATGGCATTGCGCTGACTGGTTTAGGTGATGATGCGAAGCTCGGTGCAGCGGGTTTGGTGATGGCGATTGCGGGCGGTTCATTGTTACCGCCCATCCAAGGATTATTGCTGGATGCTTATGGCGTCCAAATCTCATATCTCGCACCTATCCTTTGCTTTGTGATGATTGTCATCTTTGGCTATCGTGTAACAAGGGTACATAATCAGGGCGGATGAAAATAAATTCAAGTACCCCTAGACGATACTGTTTCGCTTGCGACCTAAAAGACAATCCAGAGCTGATCAAGCGCTATAAAGAATATCATGCACCTTGCAATGCATGGCCCGAAATTACCGCTAGTATCAAAGAGGCGGGAATCAATGATATGCAGATTTACCTCACCGGCAATCGGATGTTTATGATCATGGAGGTCGCAGAGAGCTTTCGCTTTGCGCGTAAGCGGGCGATGGATAAAGCCAATCCCAAGGTAGCGGAATGGGAACAACTCATGTCTCAGTTTCAACAACATTTGCCTTGGGCGGGAGAAGATGAAAAGTGGATTATGTTGGATCAAATATTTCAATTGGATTGATGACTTCAATACCTCGTACGCTCAGAGTCGATGAGCGAGACAATGTTCTGGTTGCTTTACAAGATCTGGCTCAGGGTGAGTCGGTGGAGACTTTTTTGGGCAGCTTGTCGCTGAACGCTAATATCCCAGCCAAGCATAAATTCAATATTGAGCCATTGCAAAAGGGACAGCCCATCGTGATGTATGGTGTCACGGTTGGGCAGGCTTCCACGACAATCCCAGCGGGTAGTTTATTGACCCAAGCCAATGTACAGCATGCGACCGATGAGTACCGACTAGGTGAAGCTCAAATCAAATGGAAGCAGCCTGACATCAATGCTTTCGCTGGTCAGCACTTTATGGGCTTTAGGCGCAAAGATGGGCAAGTAGGGACCCGTAACTATTGGTTGGTAATCCCACTGGTATTTTGCGAAAACAAAAATGTAAGCGTTCTCAAAGAGATCCTACTCAAAGGCCTTGGATACGAAAAGTCTCATCCCTACCAAGTGGATCTACATTCACTGATTGAATTATACAAAAGAGGCGAGTCTGCAAGCAGTCTGCTAAAAACGAATATTTTGACTGCAGGAGAGGAGGCAAAGAGCAACCGTATTTTTCCTAATGTCGATGGGATCAAGTTTTTGACGCATCAAGGTGGTTGTGGGGGCACTCGCGAAGACAGTGATATGCTATGCCGTTTGTTGGCGGGCTATATCACCCATCCTAATGTAGCCGGAGCTACGGTTTTGAGTTTAGGGTGTCAGAATGCACAAATCCAAATTCTCAAAGAGGCGATTAGCACGCTAGATCCCAACTTTGAGAAACCTGTTTATTATTTAGAGCAACAGGCCAGTCGTTCTGTCCCTTCTTATATTGAAGATGCTGTCCGACGTACTTTTGTTGGCTTGGGGATAGCTGACAAGCACCAAAGAGCAGCCTTTCCGCTTGCTGAGCTTAGTTTAGGATTAGAATGTGGGGGCTCTGATGGATTTTCGGGCCTCTCTGCCAATCCTACAGTAGGAGCCGTCTCTGATTTACTCGTGAGCCTTGGCGGCAAGGCAATCTTGGCAGAGTTTCCTGAACTCAATGGAGTCGAGCAAGAACTCATCAATCGTTGTGAGACGGAGCAATTGGCAGAAAAGTTTACGCAGCTAATGCGTACTTATGCGAGCCGAGCCGAAGCCGTCGGTTCAGGTTTTGATATGAATCCTTCGCCCGGAAATATCAAAGACGGCCTGATCACAGATGCCATGAAATCTGCCGGTGCGGCAAAGAAGGGGGGGCGTTCCCCGATAAGGGATGTACTCGACTATACCGAACCCGCCCGCAAGGCAGGTTTAAATTTACTATGTACCCCTGGCAATGATGTCGAATCTACTACCGGACTCGCTGGCTCTGGCGCCAACCTGATTGTCTTTACTACTGGCCTTGGTACTCCCACTGGTAATCCCATCGTACCTGTTATCAAAGTCTCCAGCAATCATAAGCTTTCTCAACGGATGGCAGACATTATCGATTGGGATTGTGGGGATATTATCGAAGGCAAGCAAAGTATAGAGCAAATGGCTCAAGCACTCCTCCAGTATATGATCTCTGTGGCCAGTGGAAAGCAGCAAACCAAAGCCGAAGGCTTGGAGCAAGATGATTTCATCCCTTGGAAAAGAGGGATTTCACTTTGATGACGAAAGCTGTTATTTTTTATGAATTGGGACTACACTCAATCACTAATCTACTCTACATGCAAGCTCGATATTTACTACCGACCCTCTGTCTAGGTATATGGGTCTTCCTCTTTGGCTGTACCGTTAAGAAGGAGCGTTCTGGGACAGAAGATGCTAAACCTACTCAAGCCCAACTCGATCATCTTGGTATCACTCATGCTGACAAGCTAAGCGCAGCCTCCAAGCGCGCGCTGCAATGGCCCGATATCGGCAACGAATGGTTTGGTGAGTTTCAGGTGTTTGATCTCAAGGGCGACCTCGCTTATGAAGAGGGGGTGGTGCGTAGAGATCCGAGTGGGTTAATCAAGCATGATGGGAAGTACTTTGTCTGGTATACGCGTAGTACCGGACCGACGCAGGGCTTTGCTGGTGATATCGAAAACGAAAAAGTCTTCCCTTGGGATCGTTGTGATATATGGTATGCGACCTCAGAAGATGGCTGGACCTGGAAAGAAGAAGGTATGGCTGTCGGTCGAGGTGAAAAAGGCGCGTATGATGATCGCTCAGTCTTTACGACGGAGATATTTGTGCATGATGGGATGTACTACCTTGTCTATCAGACCGTCAAATCGCCCTACAATGTGCGGGTCAAAAATCAAGTGGGTTTGGCTTGGGCCGATAATCCGAATGGCGCTTGGACCAAAAGTCCGGAGCCGATATTGAGCCCGGCTGATAATGGCGTCTGGAAAGGAGAAGCAGACAATCGCTTTCAAGTAGAGAAAAAAGGTGATTTTGATAGCCATAAGGTGCATGATCCTTGTATTCTCTTTTTTGAGGGAAAGTTTTATCTCTATTATAAAGGGGAGCAAATGGGAGAGGAAATCACCTTCGGTGGACGCCAAATTAGACATGGAGTAGCGATTGCGGATGATGTTAAAGGCCCTTATGTGAAGTCGCCTTATAATCCGATTTCCAATAGTGGACATGAGATTTGCGTTTGGAACTATGAAGGCGGGATTGCTTCACTGATCACCACCGATGGCCCCGAAAAAAACACCATCCAATGGGCACCCGATGGGATCAACTTTGAAATCAAATCGGTCATCAAAGGCGCCCCACATGCCATTGGACTCAATCGTTCGTTGAAAACGAGCAGTGAACCCTTCGCGGCCTTTGAATGGGGGCTCACTCACCAGTACAAAAACAGTGATTATCAGTACATTCGACGCTTTGCCGGTAAGCGGAGGACTACACATGTAGCCAAGGGAGAGAAGGCAAAATAGGGGCAATGGGAGATGATTTTGGAGAAATAGCCCATCGCTCCTTAGGCTACGACCTGATAGTTGATCAGAACGCTAGAATTACCAAGTCCGTCAGCCCGGCCTTTTTCTAGAGATGTAAAAACGAGGTCCACAAAGAATTTGATTTACTTTCTATTGGCAGAAAAAGTAAATTCAAACTCAATCGCTAATCATTTCCTCCCTCCTCGATGAACAAACAAGAAATTCTCCAAAAGCTCAACTTGAGTCTACCCGTAGTAGCCTCTCCCATGTTTATTGTTTCACAGCTTGACCTCGTTCGTGCTTGTTGCTACAATGGCATCATCGGGACCTTCCCTGCTCTTAATCAGCGCACTACCGAAGGCTTCGAACAGTGGCTCATCGAACTCAATGAAGAATTTGCCCAGCACGAAAAGGAGACCGGCAAAAAGCTACCTCCCTACGGAGTCAATCTGATCGTGCATCGCACCAATCCGCGCGCGATGATCGATCTCAAAGTCTGCGTCAAACACAAAGTGCCCATCATCATCACTTCACTGGGAGCCGTCAAAGAACTGGTCGAAGAAGTACATAGCTACGGAGGTCTAGTCTTTCACGATGTCACCAATAAGCGGCATGCTCGCAAAGCGATCGATGCCGGGGTTGATGGCTTGATCCTCGTCTCTGCAGGAGCAGGAGGACATGCGGGTACCCTCAATCCTATCCCCTTTGTGGCGGAGATTCGAGAGATATTTGATGGCTTGATTTTGCTGGGAGGGAGTCTGAGCAACGGGAAAGATGTAGCCTCCGCTTTACAGATGGGGGCCGATTTGGCTTATATGGGTACGCGCTTTATCAGCACCGATGAGGCCGTAGCCTCGGATGCTTATCAGCGAATGATCATCGAATCCGGCACTAAGGATATCGTCTATACGGCGGCGCTTTCGGGCATTCCCGCCAATTTTTTGGGAGAGAGTTTGATTCAAAGTGGCTTTACCCAAGACCTTTGGGACCGTAAAGTCAAGATTGATTTGGGCGCAGAGCTCGACACTGAAGCCAAGGCTTGGAAAGATATTTGGTCTGCGGGTCAAGGCGTGGCTACCATCAAAGATCGTCTGCCAGTAGCCGAACTCGTCAGTCGCATGAGGGAAGAGTTCCGCGAAGCGATCCTCTCACAGCAGCAATATCTCAAAAATTATGCTTGAGTACAGCCCAAAATGGCCTTGAAGGCTTTTAAGACTGACTCGCAACACGCTTTCTACTAAATACTATTGTCCACTTACTTAAAAGGCAATCCAATACCCGGCAAATCCATTCCGTTGGGAGTCTGAATCTTTTCAAAACTATTTTTGGCCTGGTGATAAGGGTGCTGCTCTAACTCTTCGATTTCGAGGATGGGCGCAACACAGACGTCCTTACCAGCGAGTATTTCCATCCAGGCATCGCGACTGCGGGTCAAGAAAAGCTGGCTTACTTCCCCCTTGGGGAACGCTTGCTTCATCAATTCTAATTGATTTTTGCGCTGCCACTCGGGCTTGCCTAAAGCCTCACAGAGATTGTTCCAAAACTTGATTTCCATGGCTGCTACCGAAAGCCATTTGCCGTCCTGGCACTGATATGCAGCATAGTTTACCGCCGTTTTGCCGTTGATGATGTTGAAGTGTCGATAATCGAGCCCTGCACTCTGAAAACTAAAAGGCACCGCTAGAAAGGGTAAAACGGCATCCGCCAAGGAAATATCAAGATAGCGGCCTTTGCCAGTACGTTCTTTTTGCAGCAAAGCGGCCTGTATGGCCATCACCGCCATATATGCACCTCCGATATCGGCAAATTGAGTATCCGGTACATTAGGTTTGCCGTTTTCATCTTTGAGGAGGCTCATGATGCCCGAATAGGCGAGATAGTTGAAATCATGTCCGGCCTCGTCTTTCAAAGGCCCTGCTTGTCCATAACCCGTGATCGAGGCATATACAATCGAGGGATTGATCGATTGTATGGTTTTATAGCCCAGCCCCCAGGCATCCATGGCACCGGGACGAAATTGTTCGATCAAGACGTCTGCCGTTTCGATGAGTTTGATGACTTCGGCTCTGCCGAACGCTTCGTTGTAGTCGATTGAGACCAGCTTTTTGTTGTGATTGAGCTGATGAAAGAGCGGATTGGCTCCGTCGATCATTTTGAGGCCCACTGTCCGCGTATAGTCTGGCCGCTTGGGGCTTTCGATTTTGATGACTTCTGCGCCCATTTGGGCGAGTAGGTGCGTAGCCAAAGGCCCTGGTAGGAGCCGCGTAAAGTCAATGATTTTGATGCCTTGGAGGAGATTCATGAATCAGGGTTTGATTTGTTGTATCGGCTTGCAAGCCGATACTTGCAATCCGAACCTACTTGCCAAAATCATGAATTGACTTACCGGCCTCAGCCAGTGCTCGTAAGCTATCCGGTACCGCAAAGCGCTGCCCAAAGCGGGCCGCAAAATCATCACATTCAGCGATAAACTGATCCATACCCACAAAGTCAATATAGGAGAGCGAACCACCCGTATAAATCGGGAATCCCCATGCCAAAACAGAGCCGATATCGCCATCCATAACCGAGTTGAGTACGCCTTCGTCTAAGCAGCGGTAGCTTTCTAGGGCTTGCCGGTGCATGATGCGCTTGGCGATGGTTTCCTTGTCGAGCGTATCGACCTTGGAGTTGTAGATTTCTTTGAGTTTGGGCCAGAGTTTCTTTTTGCCTCCCTTGGGATAGTCATAAAAACCAGCGCCATCCTTTTTGCCCGTCCGCTTATGGGTATGGACGAGCGCTTTGGTCATATTGTAGGACCTGATCTGGTAGGCCGATTTATTGGGGTTGGGATCACTTTCAAAGACGTGTAGACTCAAAGTCAAGCTAACCTCGTCATGCACTGCCAATGGCCCTACGGGCATCCCTTTCATCTTGGCGATATTTTCGATCATGGCTGGGGGGACGCCTTCTTCGAGTAGGAACATACCCTCAGTGACATAAGTGCCAAAGCAACGAGAGGTATAAAAGCCACGGCTATCATTGACCACGATAGGGATCTTTTTGATGGCTACGGTATAATCCACCGCAGCAGCAATCGCCTTGGGAGAAGTCTTTTCACCGACGATGATCTCTACCAAAGGCATCTTGTCTACGGGCGAAAAGAAGTGGATACCGATAAAGTTTTCGGGTCTATCTGAAAATTTTGCCAGTTGAGTAATGGGAATGGTAGAGGTATTGGAACCGTAAACTTTGGTTGCGGGTAAAACGGCTTCCGTCTCTTTGGTAACCTTTTCTTTGAGCTCCGGACTTTCAAATACTGCCTCGATCACCAAATCACAGTCTGCGAAGTCAGCGGCCTTGTCGGTGGGGTGAATGCGAGCTAGGAGGGCATCGGCCTTCTCCTGCGTAGAACGCTTCTTCGCGATGGCTTTGTCAAGCAGTTTTTGAGAGTAGGCTTTGCCTTTTTCAGCAGCTTCTAGGGTGACGTCTTTGAGGACCACCTCCATCCCTACTTTGGCAGAAACATAAGCGATGCCTGCACCCATCATTCCCGCTCCAAGCATACCGAGCTTTTTGACTTCGTATTTGGACTCATCCTTAGGGCGAGCTTTGCCTTTGCGGGCTGCTTGAATCCCCATGAAGCCGGTACGGATCATATTCTTCGCCTCTTTACTCATGCAAATTTTGGTGAAGTAGCGCGCTTCGATTTCGAGCGCACGATCTATGGTCAGTTGCAGGCCATCGTGGGTAACTTTGATGATATACTCTTGGGCTGGATAATTGCCATGAGCCATTTTGCGGAGGTTACCAATCGCTCCTGCGATTACCTGCGCCCCAGTAGGCGACATGACGCCTCCGCCGGGAATACGGTGTTTTTTATTGTCCCAAGGCTGCACGGGATGGGGATTGGCGAGTATCCAAGCCTTAGCAGCGGCGATCATTTCTTCAGGAGTCTCTACCACTGCATCGATGAGCTTAATCTTGAGGGCCTGTTGAGGACGAGACTCTTTGCCTTGCATCAAATGGGTCAGCGCATTTTGAATCCCCATGAGATAAGGCGCTTTGGCTGTACCACCTCCGCCCGGGAGTAGTCCTACCTTGGCCTCTGGAAAGCCCAGTTTGATTTTGCTACTATTGAGGGCGATACGATGATGACAGGTCAGGGCTAATTCCATACCACCTCCTAAGGCGGTGCCATTGATGGCCGCCACGAAGGGTTTTCCCGCAGTTTCTACTTTGCGAAAGGCTGTATGCATCTCCATGATGCCATCAAAAAAAGCTTGAGCATCTTCGATCGGCGCCCCTAACATACGGAGGTCACCTCCGGCCATAAACATCGATCGAGAAGACGTAACAATGACGCCTTTGACGGCATCGTCTTGGATGGCCTTTTGGGCGATCTCGAGATAGTGGGTGACAAAATCAAAGCTAAATAAATTGGCGGGTTCCTTGACTTGATTGATGTCGATAGTAGCAAAGCCTTCAGCGTCAAGGCTGTAGTGTAGGTAGTCGTTTTTGATCATTGATAGTTGGTTGAAATCAGCAATCAATAAATTAGGTTATTTTCTTGTAAATCCAGCGTGAAAGAGCGACACTTTGTCGCGATAATAGAGCCAAATTAAGCGCGCACCCTTGGCAGGTGATTTTCGCTTTTTGCTTTTTAAAAGGCCTATGACAGCTTTTTTGAAGCTTTAAGAAGTGTAAAATATTGTAAATCTGCGCAAATAGGCTTCTTATCGCCGGCAAATCGGACTACTTTTAAGTGATGAGCACAAAATGTCTAAAATCGATTTTTGCCTTCCTTTGTCTAAGCATATTAGGGAGCAATATGAGTATGGCCCAAAGCAATCAGCTTGAGGGGCAAATCAAGGTTGCTATGCGAGCCATTGGACATGAGTTGCTTTTGGCTTCAGCGGATAGTAGCTCGCGGGTCCTTGCGGTCGAAAAAGAGAAGGCACGCTATAAAATAGGTTTCTCTACCAACTTTCAGTTAGATCCCAAAGACTTGGTTCGCGCAGTTGAAAGAGTGATGCTCAACTCCAAGGTGGCACATAACTATTTGGTTGAAGTAGAAGATTGCGGCTCTGACAAAGTGGTATATAGTTACCAAGTTGGCGGGATACACGACTCAGAGCTGATCCCCTGTGGGGGACGCCTGCTTCCTCAAGCCTGTTATCAAGTCTTCTTTAGCATTTTAGACGTGCAGCCAAAGGTCCAAGCCGAGCAGCAAAGTGCTTGGGTTTCTACGGGGACGATTTCGCTCATGCTGGGTGCTTTGGTTTTGATTGGTTTGGTGTTTTACAGCAAGCGCCAGACAAGACCGCAGCTGAGTGATCCCAATACCATTTGGATAGGGGACTACTCTTATGACCAGAAAACGATGATCCTCTCCTACAAAGGCACTGAAACTGAGCTTTCGAGCAAGGAAGCTGATCTTTTGCTTTTGCTCTATACTGAAGAAAATAAAGTCCTTGAGAGAGAAAATATCCTTAAAGTCGTCTGGGGAGACAAAGGTGATTATGTCGGGCGTACCCTAGATGTCTTTATCTCCAAACTCCGCAAAAAACTCTCGGCTGACCCTAATCTGAAGATCATCAATATCCGTGGCATTGGCTATAAATTTGTCTTGGCGGGCAAAAAGTAGAAGCACAGGCTTCGTGCAAAATACGCATGCCAATTATCCCCAAAAGAAATCCTCCCTCATGTACAAATCCTTTTTTTCCTGCGTGCTGCTATCCCTGCTTTTCGCACTTGTCTCCTGCACGGGCCAAACCGAAGCTCAGGGACAACCTCCAAAACAAGCGGCAAATGCTTCCCCTCAGCCAAGCAAAGTCGATCCTTATTTCGAAGAGTCGCAGACGATCCATTCCTCGCAAGGGCCCAAAAGCATTACTCGCAACATCCTTCAAGATCGAGGCGGCAATATTTGGCTAGCGACTTGGGAGGGGATCATCCGTTATGACGGTACGAGCTTTACCAATATGACCAATCAGGAGGATCTTGCCCGCTTTCATGTCTTCTCTCTGCTGGAAGATCGCCAAGGCAATCTTTGGTTTGGTACTATTGGGGCAGGCGTTTATCGGTACGACGGCAGTAGCTTTACGCATATTACGACCGCTGAAGGTCTCGTCAATGATAAGGTCTTATGCTTTTATGAGGATCGGTCCGGCAAGATTTGGATCGGGACAACGGGGGGAATTAGCGTCTATGATGGCGAGGGATTTCGCAACTTTACGACCGCTGATGGTATGCCTGCTCATGATGCCAATGCGATCATAGAGGACGAAGAGGGTATCTTTTGGATAGGTACTAGAAACGAAGCGAGCTTTTACGATGGTAAAAACTTCCACAAAATCACCAATGATCTGGGACAACCTTTTATCAATACACGGTCTATCATCCAAGACAACAAAGGCAATATCTGGCTCGGCGGCGAGGGAGGGCTTTGGCGCTACGATGGTAGTAGTTATCTCAACCTCAACAAAGCCTTTGTCGGTTATATCTATGAAGATCGAGCAGGCAGGATTTGGACTAGCTCCCAGTCTCCCGCTAATCGAAGGCAATGGTTCCTGTCTCGCTACAGTAACACCGCATTACCTTTTCAGACCGCCAATGCGAGTCAAATCCATGAGGAGGAAGGGATGCTCTTTGGGATCTTAGAAGATCAAAAAGGCGGCATTTGGTTTGGTAGTTTAGCGGGCGTTGGGCGCTATGATGGCAGTGCGATTGAGCGCTTTGGAGCGTCCGGCCTGCAAGATTAGCTTTTTTGACGGCTTGAGAGTGGTTTTTGCCGCTGCGCGGAACGCTTGGTCTAATCCTTAGTTTTGTGTGCTTTTAAGTTTTGTGTTTTACACCTTACTCAAAGCCAAAGATTGCACAATCTTGTTGCGTAGCCGATTTCTTAAAAATGTGCTCAGCGGGTAATAAGCGATTCCAATTAGCGTAAAGGCTAAGCCCATCGTCAGTAAAAACAATTGACTCGCGACCCTAGCAGGCGTGACAATGACAGTAATGGCTTTATCTAAGGTCGAGAGTCAATTGTTTTTACTGACGATGG
>JBCAWW010000038.1:0-14269 GCA_038534415.1 Bacteroidota bacterium
CCGTTTTCGCTTACAGCGACACGATTCAACTTTTACCAGTCCTTTTGGCTGGATTGATGATTTTCTCCGCTTGTGAAGAAACACCTCCACCAGCACCTGTATTACCTACCATCACCCTAGTAGAAGAAGCTGGTTTCATCAACGACGGCGACTCAGTGGTTACTGAAACTGAGTTTTTTGTCAAAGTTACCGCTACTCAAGGTGATGATCTATTGAATCGTGTCGCTGTAAGCGAAAACGGTACTGATATCACTGAACTTACTCGCCTAACTTTTGACGGCGACGCTGCTGGTTCAAACCCAACACCTCTACCAACTGAAGCGCAAACTGGCTTTACTTGGTCTATCGGTATCGTATCTGCCAAAGACGCTGGTACTAACACCTACACCATCTCTGTTACTGACGCCACTGGCAACGTAGCTCAGGTATCTTTTGATATCGTTACTGAAGTAGGTCTAGAAACATTTACTGGTTACCTATTGCTAAACCAAGGCGGTCCTGCTGGTACAGGTGGTCTTGACCTTGACACTGGTACTGGTACTGGTTCTAGCGATCCTGAAGCTGAACTTAAGGACGAAGGACTCGACTTAGGTGCGCCTAGCAACGATCTTAACTGGAAGCAGCAGATTTCTGCAGCTAACAGTGCAGAGCTTCGTATCCCTGACGTAAACTTAGAGTATGATGCCGTTAACAATACCGACCAGCTACTAGCAGCTTTCGACAACGGTCTTCCTGTAACCGTAACTGACAAAGTAGAAATCGGCGACGTTTTCTTAGTGAAAAACGGTGAAAAGTACTACCTACTCAAAACTGTTGACATTGTTGTTACAGCAGATGACAATGACGACTATTACGAGTTCGAAGTCAAAAAATAATCCCTGAAGCTTTTGCTTCTAGGAAGTAATCAAGGTCGATTCGTCTTGGGCGAGTCGGCCTTCTTTTCGTTATTGCATCCCGCTTATGGGAATTGAAGCAGTCATAGTGCTGGTGATTATCGTTTTGGCGGTAATCCTTTTTGTATCTGAGCTACTCTCGGTAGACTTGGTTGCCCTGTTGATCGTCATTGCCCTGGTCCTCACGGGGGTGATTACGCCAGCAGAGGGAATCGCCGGCTTTAGCAATCACGCTACGCTGACGGTCGCATTTATGTTTGTGCTGAGTGCTGGCCTAGTCAAGACTGGCGCTTTTCAGTATTTAGGCTTACGCCTGGCGAACGTTTTCCGCTATAACTTCCGTTTGGGCCTCATCCTCATGATGATCATGGTAGGCGTGATCTCCGCCTTCATCAACAATACCCCCGTCGTAGCGGTCTTCATCCCAGTTATCGTCCAGATCGGACACGCCTCCGGCCAGCCGCCCTCCAAAATGCTGATGCCACTTTCATTTGCCTCTATTTTTGGTGGTATGTGTTCCTTAGTAGGCACCTCCACCAATATTTTGGTGAGTGGGATTGCTGTCGAAAATGGCCTTGAGCCCTTTGGCATGTTTGAGATGACGCCCTTGGGCCTGATTTTCTTGCTGATCGGCATCCTCTATATGTCTTTCATCGGCCTCAAACTCCTCCCCCAGCGAGAAGAGCAAGCCGACCTTCGCCAAAAATTCAATATGGCGGACTTCCTCACCGAGATCGAAATCCTACCCAAGGCCAAATCTGTCGGCAAGCCGATTATGGCCTCTCCCCTAGTCAAAGAACTCGCCATGGAGATCATTCAAATCCGGCGAGGCAAAAACAACTTCACCCTGCCACCGGGAGATATGGTATTGCAAGCGCATGACATCCTCAAAGTGCGTTGTAGTGTCGAAAAGCTGCGTCTCCTCAAAGACCGAGTCGAAATCCAAGAGCAGTCCAATGTCCGCATCGGCGACCACAACCTGCAAGGTCGCAACTCCGTGATGGTCGAATTTGTGATCACCGCCAACTCTGCCTACGAAGGCAAAACCCTTAAGGAAGTAGACTTTAGACGTCAATATCGCGCGGCTCCCTTAGCCATTCGCCATCGCGAGGAGGTCATGCACGAAAATGTACACGAAGTACCACTCAAATCTGGCGACGTCATCCTCGCCGAGGTCAAAAGTCACTACGTCAAGGCACTCAAACAGCGCGAAAGTGAGCAAGGCAGTCCCTTCATCTTGCTCTCGACTCAATTCAATCTGCATATAGATCGGCCCAAACTCCTGCTCTCTACCCTGATCGTGGCCGGAGTCATCAGCGCGGCGAGTATCGGACTGATCCCGATCGTGATGGCAACTTTGATTGGAGTAGTTGCCCTTGTTTTGACGGGCTGCCTCGACATGAAAGAGGTCTACACCGCCATCAATTGGAATATCGTTTTCTTACTAGCCGGAGCGCTGAGCCTAGGGGTCGCGATGCAAAACAGTGGGCTTTCGCTAGTGATTGCCGACTTCTTGTCTGCTAGCCTCGGTCAGTGGGGGCCTGTCGCCGTGGTTTCTGGCCTGTATCTGGTCACCACCCTCCTCACCGAGGTGATGTCCAACAATGCAACCGCGGCACTTTTGGCGCCGATTGCCATTGCGATCGCTCAATCTATGGAGCTTAGTGCCACCCCCTTTTTGATGGCAGTTGCCTTTGCGGCTTCGGCCAGTTTGTTGACACCCGTCGGCTACCAAACCAATACCATGATCTACAGCGCGGGTGAATATCGCTTTTCTGATTTCTTTAGAGTGGGCTCCTTTTTGAGTTTGATATTCTGGCTGCTGGCGACGCTTTTGATTCCGTATTTCTTTCCTTTTTAGGGCTGCTTCGCAGAACGCTTCCCTCGAGGGCCGCGCAAGATGTTGCGGCGCTACGGATCGGATCGATCCATACATCAAAATCGGTAGCTGCGTGCCTGTATGCAGCCGCGAATGAGCGTTCCGCGAAGCGGTAAAACCTCCGCTATCACTCAAAACCCTTGGCGATCACCTGCTCGGCGAGTTTGCCTTGGGGCGAAAAATCAAGATTCTTTTTGCCGGGCTTAGCCACAAAGTCTGAACGCATTTGCCAAATATGAACGCCTGCAAACCAATCTTTTTGCCAAAAAACATCAAAAAAGGCCTGATAACAATTGGCTTGGGTTTCGGGTGAATAAAGAGAATCTGGCTCGTCCTGTTTTTCCATCCATTCCCATGGTTTGATCGCGCTATTGGCGGTACTGCGGTAGCCCATCTCCGTAAAAAGAATCTGCCGCTCATATCGTTGGGAGACGGCCTTTATCGCCGGTAGGTGCTTGTCCCAAGCCTGAGTAAGTTGAGCCACGGTCGGATAGTTGTGCTCCACCAAGGGGAAGTAAGCTTGGATGCCAATGTAGTCCAATTGATCCCAAAAGGTGATCTCCGCAAACTCATCATACCAATTAGCAGCGTAGGTGATCTTGCCCGAATAGACTTGCCGGATTTGCTTGATCAAGGCTCGCCAAAAATCGGCTTTCTTCACAGACAAAAGAGAAAACTCCGTACCAATACAAAACATTTCGGCTTCGGCGGCCTCAGCGACCCTCGCGTAGCGAAGGATAAATTCGGTATAGCTCAGCTGCCACTCCTCCCATACTTTTTCATCCGCAGGATAGATATCCGAACGCCATTTGCCTTCGCGTGGAGCATTGAGCCAGAGATGGGGTTTGAGAAATACTTTGAAACCAGCCGCTCGCGCCAAACGGATGTTGCCCACCCAATTATCTTCATGCTGCTTGATATGTAGGCTATCCCCATCATGATGGGAAACTTCTGGACTATCAATATCGATTTGAAAGCCCCAAGGCACTACCGTCAGCCACTCAAGATTGCTTTGCCTAAAGGGCGCAAAATCGGTACCCTCTCTGACGCTAAACAGATGCGTCCCTTTTTGCTTTTGAGTAGGGAAAACCGTTTCAGAGGCATGTTCAGCATCTTTTTGGTGGCCGATCGGACTGCAGTTCCCAAGCAAAAGGCTGAGGCATATAAAACTCACAATAGCGATAGGCGGATAGGTAAAGGCTGCTTTCATAGGGTATTTCTGCTCCTAAGTTAGGATTTTCCTTTTGGGGGCTGCTGCGCAGAACGATTCCCTCGAGGGCGCCGCAAGCTGTTGCGGCGCTACGGATCGATCTATACATTAAAACCGGTATACGAATGAGCGTTCCGCGCAGCGGTCATAAAAACCCAAAGGCTGCTAAGGGCTAATCCTAACTAGCAGGCCGTTGGCTTTGTCTAGGTGATTGCGTTCGATGAGGGCGATGAGGTCTCCACTGGGCAATTGTTTGATGGTACGCACGCGGCCTTCCACTTTGAGGCCAAAGGTTTCGTCGGTTTCGCGATCATATTTCATCAGCCGGCGGTAGGCCAGCGAGCCAAAGACAAAGTAGCCATTCCAATCCGCTACATTGCTGCTATCGACTTTGAGGAGACAAGCGGGCCCAATCGCCTGCCCCCCATCGGGAGTCGGCACGGTCCAATAATGCTCGGGAAAACGCGTAAAGCTCGCCGCCGAATCTTCAGAAATCAGCGATACCCACTGTCCATCGTAATTGATGCCATAGGAAAAAAGCGGCCAGCCATAATTTTGGCCTTTTTCGATTAGATTGAACTCGTCGCCTCCTTTGGGCCCATGTTCTACCCCAAAGAGGGATTGGGTGCTACTGTCATAGACCAAGCCCTGCACATCGCGATGGCCATAGCTCCAGATGCTGCTCGGCTCACTCCTATCTCCCAAAATCGGGTTGTCGGGAGGGATACTTCCATCGTCCTTCAGGCGGTGGATCTTGCCCATCGCCTTGTCGAGTTCTTGGGCGTACATGATCGGATTGGCGGCGGTCGAAAGATCAGAATTGCCCAGATTGAGAAAAAAATGGGTACTGTCTTGCCAGACGATTCGCATGCCGTTACCCGAATAGTTTTGGAAGCGAGTGGCAAAGATCGTTTCGAAGGCAGTGGCAGAATTTTGCTTGATTTTGAAACGCGAGACCTTATTCAATCCTTGGGGTTCGAGATAGCTAATGTAGATCCAGCCGTTGCTGCGGTAGTCTGGGTGCAGGCTGATATCCATCAATCCCCCATGCAAAATAGCGGGTATGCCGTCTATGCCAAAGGTAACAACTTCCGGCATACCGCTGATTTCAATCATCTCCCCGCCTTGATAATGATACATCTTCCCTACCCGATCGGTGAGAAAATATTCGTCATCGCCGAGGATCGCGATGCCATATGGAATCACCAAGTCCTGAGCCAAGGTATCCATCGTAAAGTGGTCCTCGCTAATGGGAAAAGGCGAATCGTATACCCATATGTTTTTTTCTACGCAGCTTAGCAAGCTGCCAAAAGCGAGAAGAGAGAGAAGGATTTTGGCGAGGCCTAGGTTCATAGTATTTTGTAGCGAAGCAAAATGAGCGGCTTAGTAGCGTACAAAAGTCCGCGAGAGGGTTTGGCCATCCGCAGAAAGATTTACCCAATAAATCCCTTTGGCAAGATCGCTAATATTTATCTGTATTTCCCGAGGGCTCCGTTTCATATCGGGACTGAGCGTTCGGCCGAAGGCATCTACCACTACACAAGCAGCCGATTGACTAAATCCATCTGGCAAAACCACCGTGAGCTGATCTTGGGCCGGATTGGGATAGAGCGTGAGGGTCAGCAATGATCGCTTTTCGATACTAACGGAGCTCATGCAGAGCAAACTATCGTTGACTACCACATCGCTTAGGCTCACTGGAGGGACGACCTTAAGGATGCCAGGGTTGGAAACGGTCAAAGCATAAGTCGAATCCTCGGCACTCAAATCAGCCACATCAAGCGTAATACTTTTGCTGGAGCAGGCACTTTGCCCATTTGTATCGGTAGTCATCAGATAGACGGCAGTACCAGAGTTGCCATTGAGGAGCATACGGCCGTCGGCTAGTAAAAAGGCTCCCAAACTAAAGGTGGTCGTATTGGGCTTATAGCCTTTTTCCCAAAGTTTGTTGCCCGTCGCATCTAGTCGCATGAGGTATCCATCTGAGCCATTGTCATTAAAGACAGAGCCAGAAAGCAGGATATCTCCATTGGCTTGAGGGTAGATACCCGTAATAAACTCGGTATATCTTAGCGGCCCCCCGTACTCCTTGGCCCATAGCATATTGCCCATTAGATCTAGTTTGGCTAACCAGATATTGGTAAATATGCCGATGGTATCTGGCACTCCCCCCGCAATAAAGAGGGATTGCCCCATAGGATCATAGGCGATCTTGAAGCTACTCGTACTGCGATCAGCAAATCGAAAACGCTTATACCAAAGCAAAGTATTGTCATCTAGCGCGCAGACATAGGCTTCCTGCACACCTTGATTGCTGACGGAGCCGGTAAAATAGTATTGTTCGTTTTCGTCTGCGACGACCTCATCTGCCAAGAGCCCAAGGCTTTGGTTATCCGCCAAGGTATATTCCCGTTGACTGATGATATTGCCCTCCTGGCTAGCGTGGATGATTTTTGTAGGATTGTTGCTTACTCCCTTGCGGATAAAAATAACGAGACTACTATCAGCCTGCTCAAATATATTTTCGACTCTATCGTCCGAGCTATCATCATAAAACAAATGCCAGATCACATTGCCGGCGGTATCTAGTTTATATAAGCTCCCGCCATTTTCGAGCGAAAAAGACTGCCTCATCGTACCTCCTACGATCACATTGCCATCAGACAGTTTGGTGATACAGGAGAAGTCATCTCTACGGAGATATTTGTAGCGTTTGGCCCAAAGTAGGGAGAAGCTAGAATCCGTTTTTACGACCATAGCCATGCTCGAATCTCCGGGCGTGATAGAATTGGCAAAGGCCGAAAACATCCAAGAACCATCCTCTAGGCGTACCCCATCGGAGAGGGCCATCTTGAGGTCGGTAGAAAGGACTTTTTCGGTCAGGTTTTGGCTCCAAGCAGGCGAAAAGCTTAGGCTGAGACAGAGAAATAACAGGAGATTTTTCATGAGGTCAAGGTTTGCAATGTTTGATAGCGTTTTACGAAATCAATCTTTCTGATTCATTTCGCCTCAAAAAGACGCTTAATCTATGGGTTTTACATGCCAAGGAAATGGGTGCGGATTCAAAATAATAAAGGCCCCGCATGTTTGCGAGGCCTTTGAGATATTTCTGATTGTAGGTCTTTTTTATTGCCGCTGCGCGGAACGTTCATCGCCAGGGAGCTAAGCGTTCTGCGAAGCAGTGATCCGCCCTATCTCGGCACGATGCTAATCGGCACATCGACTTTGTCCCACTTGATGTGGACCATCGCGCCGCTCACCTCATACTCATTGATATCGATGGTGAGTTGCTCAAGGCTTTGTTCGAGTTTTTGGGCCTGGACTTTTACCTGCATCACATCTTCGTCATGATCTACTTCGGGTACTCCCCAACGGCCCAGATCAGTATTGAGTCCGATCACCCAAGTAGTTTCTCCTGGTACAGCATAAAGCACATAACGCCCTTTGTCGAGCGGTTGACCAGCAAAGAGCACATCTTGATTGATTTCGATTTCAGTTGCTTCATTGGCGCCGACTCGCCAAAACTCACCATAAGGCTGCAAAGCATCTTGCTCATATGCCCCAAAGATCAGGCGACCTTTTTTATAAGGCTGGCAATAATCAACCGTAACTTTAAGCTCGTCATTGCTAAACTCTGCCAAAGCCTTGGGGCTGTGTGAGCGCGTAGTCAGCATGATATAAGCAAAAAAGCCTAAGATGAGCACAACCGCCGCTCCTAAGCCAATTAATATTTTTCTTCCGATAGACATAGTTCTTTTTTTGTTTGACCCAATTTAGAATTTACTACGATCAAAATCTACCAACCCATACCTTGTTTGAGGGAATTGATGTGCGCCAAATGGTGCTTGCCATGCCAGGCATAAAGTCCCAAATTTTGATCGAGGCGGATCAGTTTTTCCTGCTCTGGATGGTAGTAAGCACGCTGCCATTCTTCAGCGCTCATATTGCGAAACATCATCACCCAGCGGGCATGGAGAGAAGCCAATAATCCCAAAGATACCTGCACTGGAGCAGTTTTGGCTTCGGGCAATTCGGCCCAACGGTCTTCATAATAAGCCTTGATCGTCGGCTGATCTTCGGTAAGCGTCCACTTAAAACGGACATAGGAGTTCATATGGCTATCTACCACATGATGTATCACCTGACGCAGCGACCAACCACCGGGGCGATAAGGCATATTGAGCTGTAAATCAGTGAGGTTGCTCACCGAGTCGATCAGCAAACCCGGCAGTATTTCGATCTCTTGGATCCACTGCTGGATCATGGCCGGAGTGATGGTTTCAGGAACCTGGTATTTGCCAATGGGATATTTGAGGGCTTCTAATTGGGATGCTTCCATAAAAATGATTTCCTTAATTTGAATCCAAATATAGCTAAGGGGCTGGTTTCTTTTACCCTTAACGATATTTACATGTTGCGAACTAATTGTCTTTTTATAGTACTGCTCGTTTTATTCCTGTTTGGGGGTACTGATCTCGTAGCCCAAACCGAAGACTTGCCCAAACTCCCACTTTATTTTTCGGCTCAATTAGGGATCGGTCAGGGCAATCAAGTTTATGATCGCTGGCCTGATCTCAGTCTGAGCTTGAGTGCAGGTTGGAAGATGCAAAAACTCCCATTTACTCTCGGTTTAGGCTTTACGAGCGTGCGGGGGATGAATTATGTGGTGAGGTCTTATCGGCAGCTAGACGGTATTGGGCTTCAGGCAGGCTATGTGGGGAAGCGTTTTGCGATGCAAGCAGAAATCGGCCGAGCCCTCCAATATCTCGAAGGCTACTCAGACGAAGGCTATGGTTTTTACTTTGAGCAGGACGGGGCCAAGGCGACCTATTGGCGCGTCAGTCCGATGATCCGTCTGGGACGATATATCACCCTACATCTGAGTTGGTTTGAGACGAGCATGGCCGAGGGAGCACTCACTCTTTTCAACGCCAGTGCCCCTTATCAAGAAGAAGGGCGCGATCAACGCTTTTTACGCTCATTTCATGGCGGGATTGGCTTCTTGCTTTAGGGCTATTCGATGCGGTCCAAATACCAAGACAAATCATAATTCCAAACTTGATTGTCGATGATTTGCTGGCCGTTGGCTTGCCATTCTTGTCTGTCTTGGCGGTTTTCGATCATATAAAAGCAGATGTCCAAGGGGGCAAAATTTGCTCTGACCACATTTCCAGGTACACTTAGATTCAACTTAGCCTTGTCCGCTTTTGCCCAAGTCCCGCTATAAGATTGGCCGCCAAGTCCACTGATGACAAACTGATTGTCCTCCTCAAACGCTATCTCAAAATTTTGCAATTCCAGGCTTTCTCTCGGCCCCATAGGCTGAGATACTTGACCATAGCTCGTGCCTTCCCATTTGCCATTGAGATTGGCGAGGGTGAGATCGGGAAATCCTTGGGGTTCGCAGGATAAAACGAAGCAGAGGGGCAGCAGGAAAAGGAGATTTTTCATAGTGTTGTCGTTGATGATAGCCCCATGAGCAATTTAGCGATTTGGCAAGGAAGGGCCAAGTGCTGGCGATTTTGTTGGGGGTACTGCTTCGCAGAACGCTTCCCTTGAGGGCGCCGCAAGATGTTGCGGCGCTACGGATCGGATCGATCCATACATTTTGAATCGGTAGCTGCGTGCCTGTATGCAGCCGCGAATGAGCGTTCCGCGAAGCGGCTACTCCCTTACTGCAATCGATAAATGAAATATATCAGCGTAGAATTGGGGGGAATATTTGCTATCAGTCGATCTTTATAGGCTAGCTCGGGGCTAACTTTGATGACGCGCACTGTGCCAACAGCGACATTCCAAATGCCTAGTGAAAAACCCGGGATCAGATGACCCAATTGCGCGTCAAAAGGGGTCGCCCTCACAAAAGAATTGTCAAAAATCTGCCCATCGAGCAAATAGCCTGCATAATGGGAGGTGATTTCTGTCTTTTTGGGAAACTTCTGCTCAAAGTTTTCTCCCTCCTTTATCGTATTGATCCAAAGTCCGGGTTTGATCTCGGTCCACTCGATGAGGTCTAATTTTTTGGGAAATTTATATACGCGTCCTGTATCGTGGAGCTCAATTTTTCGGATTAGGCCACGAGCGTTGTAGTCCACGCTAATCTCTGCTTGATCCGCATCGTCCATTTGGACATGCAGCCCAATCGGAATTTTCCCTCTAAACTCTCCTTGATAATTTTTAGAGGGCTGCGGGCTGCTTTTACAAGCGATCATGAGACAGAGGCAGAAGAGCGCAAAGTAGGATTTCATGCGATAGCAAAAGTTGATGATGAGGTAATGCAGCGAAGCGTTCTGCGAAGCAGAAAATCTTATCTCAAACCATTGATGTCATACTGAGAGACAAAATCCCAAATCAGATCGCTGGTATTGGAAGCTTGGTAGTTCATTTCAAACCAGACATGGTCCCCGCCGACTAGTTTATAATGCACTACGGCCACACTACTATCTCCTTCTAGGTATTGGGCTTGCTCGATGCTAATGCCATTGTCGTTTTCGATATTGACAATGGGGGTGGTATTTGTATGGTTAAAATCGATCCAATAGTCTATCACTTCAGGTATGGCAATGTAATCGGAACCTCCTTCATACGGGATCACATCATCCTCAGTGCCATGCAGATTGATCATTGCTATGGGATGTGTAGGCGTGCAAGTGGCGCTGGTATCCAGCATTGTACCGGAGACAGAGCCTATCGCGGCTATTTTATCACTTTGGTAGCAGGCCAAAGCATAGCTAAAAAAGGCGCCATTGGAATAGCCACAAGCGTAGACCCTTTCTTCATCGATCTGATATTGGGTAGCTAGCTCATCGATTAGGGCTACGATAAATCCCAAATCTTCGGCCTCACTTTTGTTGTCGGGGCCGTTGAGGGCGGCATTCCAATGTGGGTAACCATCTAGGCAGGTCCCCTGGGGATAAACCAAAATGAAACCATTGGCATCTGCCTGCGGGCGCATATCGGCATACTCCATATAATCACTGGCCAAGCCGCCGAAGCCATGAAAATTGAGCATCAGGGGCACTTTTGTGCTCCCGTCATAGGCGTCAGGGACATACAAAATGTACTCTCGATTCTCACCCGCATGTAAAAAGGTCTCTGCTCCTTCATTTTCGGCACAGTTGGCTTTTAGGTTATCATTGTTTTTGCAGCTCAGTAAGAGGGTAAAAACTACTAAAGCGTAGAGGGAGATTTTATTGATCATTGTACGTTCTTGTTATCTAAACTTAACTATTGCGGTAGTCGATTGTTGAGGACTGATTAAACATCTAGGAGCTCCGCGTGGCGAAAACAATCCACAAAATGATCGTTGACCATACCCGCTGCCTCCATGAAAGCATAACAAATAGTGGACCCAACAAATTTGAACCCGCGTTTTTTGAGGTCTTTGCTCATGGCATCAGATTGCTGGCTCGTAGCGCGATAGTCATCCATGCCTTTGAGGTGATTTTGGATGATTTTGCCGTCGGTAAACTGCCAGAGATAATCACTAAAACTACCTAGAGAAGCTTGAATTTCGAGGTAGGCGCGAGCGTTGGAGCGAACCGCATTGATCTTGAGTCGATTGCGGATGATGCGCGTGTCATGCCGTAATGCCTCCAATTGATCGTCGGTATAATTGACCAAAATCTCGGCTTCAAAATTGGCAAATAGCTCGCGGTATCCTGCTCGTTTTTTGAGGACAGTGATCCAGCTCAAGCCAGCTTGGGCTCCTTCGAGATTGATCATTTCGAAGAGTTTTTGGTCATCCCGTACCGGAACGCCCCACTCTTCATCGTGGTACTTGATATAAATCGGGTCGGAAAGGCACCATTGGCAGCGATTCAATTTTTCCATCTGTGAAAATACATATTCGTAGGTTCAGCTTGCAAGCCGAACCTACCGTATATCATTGTGATTTTTTTGTGATAACTGCCATTTGAACCAAACGTATATGAAAACAGTTAATAGATTCACAAAAACTATAAAAAAGGAGAATCAAACATGGATGATGCAAATAGAGCCGGCTTAGAAGTTGCGACTTTAGGTGCAGGCTGTTTTTGGTGTATTGAAGCGGTATTTCAGGACCTCAAAGGGGTCGAAAAAGTCATTTCGGGCTACTCTGGTGGCCATGTCGAAAACCCCACCTATGAGCAGATTGGTACCAAGACGACCGGACACGCAGAGGTAGCACGGATTTGGTATGATCCCAAGCTGATCAGCTTTGACCAGATATTGGAGGTCTTTTGGCAGACGCATGACCCCACGACGCCAAATCGTCAGGGCAATGATGTCGGGCCGCAGTATCGTTCGGCGGTTTTTTATCACAATGAGGAGCAACGCGAAAAAGCAGAGCATTACAAAAAGGAATTAGATACGGCTGGCGCTTTTCCGGCCCCGATCGTTACCGAAATCACGGAATTAACCAACTTTTATAAAGCCGAGCATTATCACCAAAATTTCTACAACAATAATGAGAGCTACCCTTACTGCATGTTTGTGGTACGCCCTAAGGTAGATAAGGTGAAAAAAGTCTTTGGGCACCTGCTGACATAAGTCAAATCCTAGCGTCGCATACTTGCGTCGTGAAGAGTAAGTGGAGAGAGTGAGAGATCGCTTTCTCCATTTTTTTGTTTACCGCTTCGCGGAACGCTTATCCCTAGCTTGCGACAAGGCAGTGCCTAGTCGCGATATCCCAATTCCCCCTCATTTCATTTCGACAGAGGCCGAAAGGCCGACGAGTAGCGCCACAAAATTTTGCGGCGCTACGATTTTACAAATCCATGATTTCGAACGGAATGAGCGTTCCGCGTCCCGAAAGCTTGCGCATTCGCGTCAAGCTAAGAGATAATTACTCCGTTGAATGATTATTTCGCTCACCTACAGCAAGATACCGGATAATACTCATGCTTCGTATTTCCGGCATGACGGCTTTTTTCTAGTACTTTGGACAAAAAAAATTCAGTACATCCCGCACAAATGAAATGCGATGCGGGATCTTGAGAGAAGATCGTTCCGCGAAGCGGAAATTCCCTCCTCTTACTAAAGAAACTTGAAGCGAATGCGAAAGCTTGCGGGAGTAAACAAAAAAAGAGGTCCCGCCTAATAGACGGGACCGCATTGCAATAAGACTTAGAAATTAAAGCGCAGATTATAACTTATTCGCATTTGCTATAACCGCATTCTTTACATGTTAGACAACCTTCTTGGTAAACCAAGGCAGGTGCGCCACATTCGGAACAAGTGTTTTCAACGGCTTCGGTACCATCAGGAATGAAGGACTTCAGCGCGCGAACCACACCATTTTTCCAAGTATTGAGCGATTCTACGTCGAGATGTAGTTTGTGAATCATGTTTACAACGTATGGCAATGGCATACCATGACGTAAGACACCAGAGATGAGTTTGGCGTAGTTCCAGTACTCTTTGGTGAAGGTACGAGAGAGGCCTTCGATGGTGACTTTGTAGCCTTCTTTGTCGACATACTGGAAGTCATAACGGCCGCGACCACTTTCATCTTTTTTCTTGATGACCCAGCCCTTGTCTACTTGCTGTAGCACAGAGAATGAATCCTTGGCCAGACCAGTGAAAATCTCGTAAGGACGACCGTCGATCATACCGACTACGGCGAGCCAAGCTTCGTCTTTGTTCCAAAAACGAATCACCTTCGCTTCTAGTTTTTCAGGACGCTTAGGCGCAAAAGTATCGGTAAAGGCTTTTTCATCATCCTTTTTGCCTTTATCATCTTTGGATACGAGGACACCAGAACGTGAGCCATCACGATAAACCGTGATTCCTTTACAGCCAGACTCCCACCCGGTTTCATAGATCTTAGCGACCATTTCTTCGGTGGTCTCATTGGGAATATTGACGGTAACAGAGATAGAATGGTCAACCCACTTCTGGATGGCGCCCTGCATTTTGACCTTGTTTACCCAATCCACATCGTTGGCAGTCGCGCCAGCGTATGGAGACTTGGCAATAAGGACATCTAGTTCTTCCTGCGGCATTTTTTCGACCGCTTCTTTGTTATAGCCGTTGGCTTCGAGCCAGGTGATGAATTTGTGGTGAAATACGTTGAACTCTTCCCAGTGATCACCTACTTCGTCGATGAAGTCCACTTTGACGTGCTGGTCATTTGGATTGACTTTGCGACGACGCTTATAGGCAACCATGAAGACAGGCTCGATACCAGAGGTAGTCTGGGTCATGAGGCTAGTCGTACCTGTAGGAGCAATCGTAAGAAGCGCGATATTGCGACGACCATGTTTGACCATATCTTTGTAAAGCGCTGGATCAGCTTCTTTGATA
>JBCAWW010000039.1:0-14141 GCA_038534415.1 Bacteroidota bacterium
TTGCCAGTGCCCAAATGCAGATAGCGCCGAATTTTGTCAGATTCTCGTCTGACTACCATGCAGATTTTACAGTGAGTCTTAAGTCCCAGGACTCCATAAACCACATTGACACCATAACGATCTAGTTCTTTGGCCCAATCGATATTGTTTTGCTCGTCAAAGCGCGCTTTGAGTTCGATCAAGGCCGTAACTTGCTTGCCATTGTTGACCGCTGTCTTGAGGGCCTTAACGATGCGCGAATCACCACTGGTGCGATACAATGTCTGTTTGATCGCCAGCACTTTGGGATCATGGGCGGCTTCTTCGACAAAATCTACTACGTGATTGAAACTGTCATATGGATGATGCAAGATCACGTCGCCTTGGCGCAGAGTGCGAAATACTTGTCCGTTTTTGATAAAACGCTGATCTAGGGCAGGCGTGAAAGGTTTGTCCTTGAGCTCTGGATAAGGCAGCTTGAGAAATTTCATAAAGGCTGACAAGTCCAGATAGGTTGGGATGTCATAAACATCCAACTCTGTCAGCCCTGTTAGCTCCATCAACAATCTACGATTGGCGGCACTGGTGTCAGTACTGATTTCTAAGCGAATGACAGTCCCCAAACGACGCTTACGTAGCTCCCGCTCGATGAGTTTGAGTAGATCGTCTGCTTCCGCCTCCGAAAGGTCGAGATCAGCGTTCCGCGTGATGCGGAACTCCGAAAGACTAACGATCTTCATCCCTGGAAAAAGAAGATCCGAATGATGACGGATCAAATCTTCGATCAACACAAAATCACTCTTGCCATTATCGGGAGGAAGCGAAATAAATCTAGGAAGACTAGATGGGATATGGATAACCGCGACCTTGTGATCAGATTTATAAGGTGTCCGCATCTCAACCATGAGATTGAGACCAAGACTTTTTAGCTGGGGGAAGGGGTGAGTCGGATCTATCGCCAAAGGCGTCAAAACCGGATATACATTGTCTTTAAAAAACTTTTGTAGATAGTGCTTTTGGTGTTTGCGGAGGCTGCTGATCTTACGGAGGCGGATTCCTTTGCGGTGCAATTTGGGCAATATATCCTCACTCAAGGCCTCGGCCTGACGTTTTACAGCAGCGTGTAATTGATAAGAAATTCTTTCGATTACTTCCTCTGGCAAATAACCGTCTGCAGCTACATCTTGAATACCCGCAGCGATCTGATCTTTTAGACCGGCCACGCGTATCATATAAAACTCGTCGAGATTAGAACTAAATATGGAGATAAACTTTAAACGCTCTAGCAGCGGATGGGTAGGATCTTCCGCCTCTTCGAGAACGCGTTCATTAAATTTGAGCCAACTCAGCTCACGATTAAAATAGTATCTGTAGTCTTTTAAACTCATGTAAAGCAAGTACTTGTTCGAATCATCAACTCAAAACCATACAACCCTCCCGATTCTTTGGTGAACCTTTAGGAGGGAATTTGAAGCAATTTGATCAAATTGCTGACGATAAGGTTTTAAAAAATCTAATATAAAGGATTTTTGTTTAATTCTTATTTTTGCAGGATGCCACTAGGACTAATAAATAGACCATTCTTACTTAAGCGCAAAGCATTTTGGCTAATGGGCCTATGCTTATGGGCTGCATTAATGCTGTCAAGCTGTAGTAAAGAGGAGGAAGAACGACCCGGTAGACCCCTGCCCGAAGTGGCAGAAGGAGTCGATTCCGAATCCTATGGCGTTACCTACGTATTTTCGGATTCGGCTCGAGTTACGGCAAACCTGATGTCGGCTCATGTAACCGAAAAAGAAGAGCAGGAAGAAGAAAACTCCAAAAAACGCATGGTGCACTATCTCGATGGAGGCGTCAAAATCATTGTGCTCAACAGTGCCGGCCAAACCACCAGTACCATCGTATCCGAATCAGGCGTCTATGAACGAGACGAAGGGATTGCCGAGCTCCTAGGCAATGTGATGCTCAACAATTATAAAGGCGAAAAGCTAGAAACTGAGCAATTGTTTTGGGATGAAAAAAAGGATTCCGTATATACAGATAAATACGTACGCATCGAAACCCCCGATAAAATCATTACAGGTAGCAAAGGGCTAAAGGCTGCCTCAGATTTCTCCAGTTACACTATCTTTGGCATCCAAGGAGAAATCGAAACAGACGACGAACTATAATAAGGCATGCGATTTTATATCGAATATTTATATCTCATTTTGATGGTCATGGCCGTCATATTTTTGGCCACTGAATTTGATGATCTAATCGAAACGGGTACCATCTACCCCATCTTGATCGCGACCGTCTTATTTGGATTTATGTATGCCTTTCGCCGCCATCAGCGGATACAGCTTGATAAATACATGGACGATAAAATGCGTCAAATGGAAGAAGAGGACGATTACACGCCTAAACCAGAGCAGGAAAACTAAATGGCGTGGCTCATCCTTATCCTTACGCTATGCCTCTCCTTCTATTTCTCAGGAATGGAGATCGCCTTCTATTCATCTAGTCGCCTCAAGATCGAATTGCGGGCCGCCCAAGGAGGTTGGGCTGCTACTACCCTTTCGCGCTTTATCCGCAAATGGGAGTCCGAAGCCATTATCACCATCTTGATTGGCAACAACTTCGCACTGGTAATCTTTACTATGATGCTAGAACGGTTGCTCACTCCCTTGATGGACGAAACCCTAGGGCTTGGGGGGCAAAGCTTCTTTTTGCTCAAGACTTTCTTGCAGACCATAATCGGTACCCTGATTGTACTCGTTCTCGCAGAGTATATCCCCAAAGCGATTTTTCGTTCCAATTCGGATCGGATCGTTTTTCCGGCTACCTACTTATTGACCTTCTTTTTTGTGATCCTTTGGCCGGTTGTCAAAATCGTCGAAGGCTTTCGCTCTCTCTTACATAAAGCCTTTTTTCGGTCGAGCAACGAAAGCGATAGCGATGATCTTACCCTAGGTAAAAAAGATCTTGACCACTATCTCCACGAACTGATCAATACCCCCGACGCCGAAAATATCCCCGATCTAGATACCGAGATGCTCAACAATGCCCTCGCTTTCCGGGAGACCAAAGCAAGGGAATGCATGATCCCACGGACTGAAATCGAAGCGGTCCCGCTTGATGCCACTTATGACGAGCTGATGGACAAGTTTATCGATACCCAGCTTTCACGCATCATCGTCTATGGAGAAAGTGTGGACGAAATCAAAGGCTATGTCCACTCGAGCAGCCTTTTCAATATGCCCGATACTTGGCAGGAGTTGATCCAGCCGATGACGGTAGTTCCTGAGACCATGCCCGCCAATATGCTTATGATCGAGTTGACCGAAAATCAACGCAGCGTAGGCCTAGTAGTGGATGAGTTTGGTGGCACCGCGGGTATTCTTACCATCGAGGACCTCATCGAGGAGGTATTTGGGGAGATAGAGGACGAATACTACGAGGAAGAACTAGAGGAAGACCTCGTCAAAGTATCTTATGATGATGGGAGCTACTTACTAGGCGCCCGCCATGAAATCGACTATCTCAATGAGGACCTAGGGCTCGAACTCCCCGAAGAAGAATATTATACTACTTTAGGTGGCTTGGTGACGTATGTTGCCGAAAATATTCCCGCCAAAGACGCTCAGATCAGCATAGATGAGCGCTACTTAGTTACCGTCCAAAAGTCTACTGCTACTCGTATCATTGCCGTCAAACTAGAGGTGATGCCTGGTGCTGATCTAGAGTAAAGAAATGCGTTCTGCGAAGCGGAAACCAGTGAATTCCCGCTAAACTTGACGCCTATAGGATGCTGAAATCGCTACCATTGCTAGCCGTGGAGGTGAATTTCATAGGCCTCAGTGAGTTTTTACTGCTTCGCAGAACGCTACTAATCGTTCCGCGCAGCGGTAAACAAAAGAAAAAGGCCCCTTCTCGCACAGCAGGCAGGCTTTGGATAGCCAACTCTGCCCTACGACTACTGTAAAATTTTAGGTGCGGCTTTCTTAAGGGTGTTTGATAAACTTCCCTTCACTTACTGCCTGCTCAGAAACGACCCGATATAAATAAACGCCAGGAGCCAGATTGGGTACGAACATACGTTTGACCACTTCTTCGCGATCATCGGTCCATGCTTGAGTCCTTACGATTTGACCTTGCAGATTGTAAATGTGGATTTCTGCTTCGCCTTCAATTTCTTGAAAATAAACGTTTATCTCATCTAGGACTGGATTAGGATAAAGCTCAATCGCTGCTCGACCTGGAAAGCGAGCCGTAACTACCTTTGAAAAGTCAAAATAGCCATCGGGATCAATCGCGAGAATGCGGTAAAAGTTTTCGCCATTTACAGGGCTTTGATCAAATAGTTCATAACTACCCAAGCCTGTTTCGCTGATTTGACCAATGCTGCTAAAGTGCAGGCCGTCGGCCGAACGCTCAACTTCATATAAAATACCCGCTAACTCATTGAAACTCTCCCATTCGATGCGTACGTACTCATCAAAGGCATCAGCGTCTACTGTCATGAACTCAGCCATAGGAGTGCCACAATAGGGGAAAAGTTTGCGTTCATCAACCGTTGACAAACCCGCTGGGTCGGTAACTGTCAGTTTGATCTGGTAGTAAAAGGTCTCTGTGGGTTGGCATCCTTCACCCGCAACGAAGGTAGTGGTGCTGCTGGCTTCGTCTATTGGCTCATCATGAAAGTGCGAATTGTGATGCAAAGTGGTGCGCCAAGCGTAGGTCAATTCATCATTGCTATGCTCGGCATCGCTTACTGCTGCCTCAAGCGGCCATTCACTGATGCCAGTCGTGGTATAATTGCTGCTGTCTTCTAGACTCGTAATATTGACGAGTGGAGGCGTATTGTTGAGGGAGATGATTTGCTTGGCGATGTGGACTTCTCCTTCACTATCTGTAACGCTTAAGCTAATTTCGATAGGGGTGGGAGCGTTTGACGCAGCCGAAAAACTATGACTCGGGTCAATATCGGTACTCGTGCTACCATCGCCAAAATCCCAAAGGTAGGTCAAGCTCTGGCCATCTGGATCAAATGATTGTGCCGCACTAAAATTGACTGTCAATGGACTTGCACCATAGATTTTATCTGCCTCAATGATCGCCGTTGGGGGAGGATTGCCTCCATAGCAGACACGACGAATCTGTGAATTGCCCGAAAAGCTAATGTAGTATAAGCACTCATCCACGGGATTGAGGGTAAGGACCACAACGTTTTGCGAAGCATGAGAAAAAGAATCCACGCTCACCAGTTCGCCATTGTTGTCAAACTTGAGTTGTTTGATCCAACCGGTATAATCTGCAATGTAGAAGCTGTTTTGATACTCTTCTGGATAGCTCGTGCCATTGTACCAAGCCCCGCTGATCGCACAGTTGCCATTGAAGAAGCTACCTGATACAGGACTCTGAGCATCGTCTAGGCTATAATAAAGCGCATGTCCATCGCTATCATAAGCAGGAACATAGGTGTCTTGCTCTTCGTCATTCCACTCAAAGTTGGACCAAGTCAGTATCGGGCGTTCATGTTCAAAGGTGAGCGACTGATCGATCTGCAATGTAGGAGAACAGGGATTGGGTAAATCTAGACTGTTTTCGGTGGCCTGTGAAAGCAGTTCTTGAAAGTAGTAAAACTCTCTACCACAGTTGCCGCCGTCATAGATCGGGTTGGGGACATCTTTATTTTCGGTCTTACGTGAAGAATACTGCCAACGACTCTTCATCCCTTCATAGATGGGCCAGCCAAAGTTCATCCCCGGCTGATCGATCCGATTGATTTCCTCCCAATAGGCCCACCCTACATCTCCTAACAAAAAGGTTCCAGGATCGCCATCTTCGGGATTGTGGCTACCCGTACCCGGTATCCACGCAAAGCGATAGGGATTACGGAAGCCTAGAGCCCAAACCCGCGACTGAGGAGCACGAGGATTAGCGGCATCATAAAAAGGGTTACTGGCGATGCCATCGCCGGTCAGGGGATCGATGCGAAGAACCTTGCCGTTGTGGCTATTGATCATCTGTGAGCGGAAAGCGCCAACATTTTCTTCCTCTCTAATAATACCGTCAGCCAAACCCTGAGGAGCAAAAGAGCCCGCAGCATCCCCCCCATTGTCGGTGCCCGCATAAGAAGCGCCATCACCAATGCTGATCAGGAGGGTCCCATCATTGCCAAAGACCAAGGAGCCCACGCCATGTGATTTGTGGAGCAGGGGTAAACCCGTATCGATGGTCTCGCCGATCAATATTTTACGACTATTATCTAGGGTAGTATTGAGCTCATTATTGACATCAGCGGTATAACGTGTTACCCGCCCGATGATGGCTTGTTCGCGAATCGTTATGGTAGGATCATAGTCAGGGGTGCCATAGTAGAGTAGATGGTGGCGATCGACCGGATAAAGCAAAAAGAAATATCCATTGTTGAGAAAGTTGGGGTGCAAGGCGAAGCCTAGCAGCCCATGATCGCTATAATTGGTGATTTCTTCACGAATATCGATGAGTGGATCAGGGAGTTTGACACCGTTTTCGACTATCCAGACCAAGCCTTGTTTTTCCCAAACGTACATGCGTCCGTTTTCATCAAAAGTGAGGCCGGTCGCCTGATTCCAGCCAGTACTGACCAGCTGGTCACTAAAACCTTCAGGCTGCGCCTGGAGACTGATCGTTCCTAGAAGGAAAAATAAAACGAAAGCGTTAAATAATTGCTTTTGCATCTTAGAGTGTCTTGAAAATTTTACCGCTAATACGCGATTGTCCATTGTCTAGCTGATAAAAATATAGCCCCAGAGGAAGGTCTTCGATCAGGATTTGATCGGTAAAATCATTGGTTTCGGCCTCCCATTGTTGACGTAATACAACTTTGCCGTTGATATCACTAAGGATCAGCTCTCCTTTTCCGTAAATCCGTCTCATTTGCACATTGAGTAGGCGACTCGCTGGATTGGGGAAAACCTCAAAGGCAGGTGGCGGTGGGAAAGCCACCTTGAGCGTCTGACTAAAATATTCAAAGCCATCGGCCCGGACAGCTGCGATTCGATAATAGTTTTGTCCAAAGATGGGCTGGGTATCTTCGTAGCTATAGCTGTTTTGACCTCCAGCTAGGCGTTCTGAGATCGGGCGAAAGTTGATTGGATCTTCGCTGCGCTGAACGACAAATTTCAGATCGCTCATCTCGTTTTGCGTGTCCCAGCTTAGTTTGAGTTTGGTGTCAAAACGTTCGACCGTCAAATCTCCCCAGTCCAACAATGCATCCCCACAGTAGGGATAAATGATATTCTCATCGACCCCAACCAGACCAGCTTCATCGGTCACTTCTAGCCTAATTCGATAGTAATAGGTTTCTTCATTACAGCCCTCCGGGCTGATGCTCGCCCAGCTACTGACTGCATGGTCGGTCGGCTCTGCGTGAAAGTGGGTATTGTGATGCAAAAATGCCTTCCAGGCATACTGCAATGCTTCGCCCTCATGCTCATCATCCATTACGGTGGCTGCTAAGGGTAGCAGGGTGATGCCGTTCAAACTATATTCAAAAGTATCGGGAAAGCTGTTGATTTCGACTACTGGAGGACTATTGTTGAGGGAAACTAGGATTGAGTCCTGACTAGCTTGACCCGCTGAATCCCTTACGGTCAAACGCACCCAAAGTGAATAAGGCTCACTGTTTGGTGCTTCAAAAGTAAAATTAGCGGCGCTGCTATTGCTAGTATTGCCATCTCCAAAGTCCCACTCATAAGTCAAGGGTTCATCTTGAGGATCAAAGGATTCAGAGGCATCAAATTGTATCGACAAAGGAGCGCTTCCGTAAAATTGGTCAGCATTAATGATTGCCTTAGGGGCAGGATTGCCACCGTAGCAAATGCGATAGATCTTAAAGTCAGTATAATTTAGGTGGTAGATACACTCGTCGGCTGGATTATAGGCCAAGTGATTCATGTTTTTGATACCACCTGGGAAGCTGTCAATCGCCGCGATATTGTTTTCTTCATTGATATGTATCCACTTAAAGAAGCCCGCAAAATCTGCCGTTAGATAGCTAGCATGAAAAGGTTCTGGAAAGACATCACCCTCATAAAACATGCCCCCGATGATACAAGTCCCTCTAAAGCTTTCTCCTTCTACCTCTGAAGCGGGATCATTGATCGGCATGGCGATAGGATTGCCCTCCGTGTCCTCATCTGGATAACTGACGATCCCTTGCTTGCTTCCTGTATTGTTGGGCCAAGTAAGAGAAGGCCAGCGATGGACAAATCGAGGCATATCTGCTCCTATCTCTTCATTCTCATCACAAGGATGAGAGAAAGTTGGATTTAGCTCGGCTGTCGGCTGAATGAGCAAGTTTTGAAATGTGTAATAATCCTGTTCACAATCGCCACCCGAAAGTGGGTTAGGAGCCTGCGGATGTTCGGTGATAGCATCGCGATAAAAAGGTTCGCTCCACATACCTTCAAATAAAGGCCAGCCAAAGTTTAAGCCCGCAACATCTACAATATTGATTTCCTCCCAACGCTTCCAACCTACATCAGAAACAAACAAAACGCCCGGATCTCCAGCTGCGGGATCGGTGCTGCCTGTGTTGGGTTGCAAACTCATGCGATATGGATTGCGCAAGCCCATCGCCCACACTCGCGAGCGAGGAGAGGCTGGCATTGACGCGTCATAGTAGGGATTGCTGGGGATGCCAGCTCCGCTGAACGGATCTATGCGTAGGACTTTGCCATTGTGAGAATCTATCATTTGGGCCCGAAAGGCACCGACATTTTCGTAAGGCTGCAATATGCCATCGGCTAGACCCTGCAAGGCAAAAGAGCCAAAAGCATCATCCCCATTGTCGGGGCCGTCATAAGCAGCGGCATCGCCGCAACTGACGAGCAAACTGCCATCACGCCCAAAAACCAATCCGCCTAAACCATGAGATTTATGCATGATCGGGAAGCCATCATCAATGGTCTTACCCAAGATCACATGACGACTATCGGGCACAACAGATTGAAAGTTGTTGGTAGGATCAAGGGTATATCTCGTCAAACGACCAATGGTCGCCTGCTTGGGTAGCTTGATCGTCGGGTCATAGTCAGGCGTGCCATAATATAGCAAATGATGGCGGTTGACTACATAGAGGAGATAGATATGACCATTGTCGAGAAAATCTGGGTCTAGGGCAACATTGAGTAGGCCATGGTCATTCCAGCTTCCGACTTCGGCTTCAATATTGAGAGTAGGCCCGCTGGGTTTTACCCCATTGGGGGCAGTATACAAGCGACCGAAGCGATCCCAGACATACATCTGGCCATTGTCATCGAATATCATACCCGTTGGGTGAGACCAACCGGTACTATAGACTTCTTCTGTAAATAGACTATAATCTATCTCTTGAGCAGCTAAGGAGCCAAAGCTCAAGCCCAAGATTACTAGTAGCAGGTATCTAGAATTCATCGTTTACAAAGGTAGTGATAATTACCCCAAAATCACTTCTGCTGTGCCACTAAACTCATAGTCAAGACTCAAGCTTTCTTGGCTCAAGCTAGCTTGACTCAATACGGCTTCAATAGCACTCGCCTGCCATAAAAACGGCTCTGGTAAGCTGAGGGTGGCCCAAGCGTTTTGGATGGCTTCGCCAATGTCAGTCAATAGTTGATCTAACTGAGTCTGTAGCAAAGTCTGTAGTTTATCGCCCGACCACCAATAAAGCGCTAGCCTTAATGCGAGCGAAGCAGTATGCAATTCGTGCTTTAGGAGTTTTAGTTTAGGCTGCGCATCGCTGGTGTCAATCTCCAAAAACAAAGATAAATCCCCGCTAACTGGCGCTTTGTAAAGCCGCCCCTTGAGCTCGAGTCGCAACTCCCAATGCCCTTCCTGAGCAATCAGCTGGGGAGAATAAACGGCTAGATCTGCATTCTCGTCCTGAAACCTTTGCTCTGCGAGATATTGATTTAAGGCTTGCAAGCTACTCTCCAAATGGATATTCTGTTGGCCTAAGGCTTCTCCAAGCGGGGCATAATGATTGGGCAAAGTTGGGCAATCGGCCGATGGGGGATCTTCTTTTTGCAAAAGTACCATCGGTGCTGCCTGAAGCACTACTTGGGCTTGTAGATGGTTGTCGCGTAATATGAGTTGCCGGTCCGTTTCTCTTTGCTGAGGAGCGACGCGAAACCAAAGCGGAGGATCATTTTCTATCTGCTCCCATCGATGGAGGGATTGCCATATCTCTTGCTCATAATCAGGTAGCGGGACCGCTTGGGGGATCGCCATATCTATGGCAAAGCAGATGTCTGGCAGTTTGCTTTCAATGAGGCCACCCATCACACTCGCTAGGGAAACCAATCCGGCCATCGGTTTCTTTTCCCAGAAAAACTTCGCCTCAGTCGAGGCTTGGAGTTTGCCATTGGGGCTGACTTGAAGCTGTGTTTGCAACCTCAGTCGTATGGCGAAGCGAATCTGACTGATCTTGTCCAGGAGGTTTAATACGCCCAAAGCACCAAAGAGACTTGGCAAGACCCGGGTTTCGATTTTGAGAGGAAGCTCTGTGATTAAGTAATCTTGGTCTTGGAGCAGCCTCACCTCGCCATTGAGTTTTACCTCAGTTTTACGGATTTCTTTGGCTTCCAAGGCTGGTTGTTCTTCATCCAGATATTGCTTGACGGCAGCTTGAACGTGAATCTGCAAACGCGGCAAAGGTATGCGGACCAAAACCGCTAATCTAGAGGTAGAAATCATCCACACTAAAATGCAGCCTTTCACGCAAAAATCCTATCTTGTCTCCCATGATTGACACTATCATTTTTGACCTCGGCGGTGTGCTGATCGATTGGAATCCTCGCTATATGTATCGCAAGATATTTGACGATGAGCAGGAGATGGAAGATTTTTTAGCCAATGTCACCACTCACGATTGGAATGAGTTGCAAGATGGGGGCCGCTCTCTGGCCGAAGCTACTGAGACGCTCGTCAAGGAGCAGCCTAAATGGGAGAAGGAAATTAGGGCTTTTTATGGGCGCTGGGAAGAGATGCTGGGAGGCCCGATTTTCGGAACGGTTGAGCTCCTAGATACATTGGTGCGCTCAAAAAGGTATCGCATGCTTGCCCTTACCAATTGGTCGGCCGAGACATTTCCTGTGGCACAGGAACGCTACGATTTTTTAGGCTGGTTTGAAGGCATATTGGTCAGCGGTGCGGAAAACCTCAAGAAGCCAGATGTCAAAATCTATCAATTGATGATCGAACGCTATCAACTCGATCCTAGCAAGACTTTGTTTATCGATGATTCAGAGCGCAATCTCAAAGGCGCAAGCCGTGTAGGACTCAATACGATCCATTTTCAATCACCGATGCAACTCCGCGAGAGATTGGCAGATGTTTTATAACTGCTTCGCAGAACGCTTCCCTCAAGTCAGTTTATGCCACAAATCGCTACCATTGGTAGCCGTAGAGGCGAATTACATACGCCTCAGTGATTTTTGCCTGCTTCGCAGAACGCTACTAATCGTTCCGCGAAGCGATGGCCAATAAACAGAGGTCCCTCTCCCGATCCCAATTTTCGGGATCCGGGACCCCTCCGAAGGGGGCAAAACCTTCGGTTTGTAAAACCATATCCCCCTTTGGAGGCTACGGCTTGTACACATCTTCTACAGAGAGTGGAATATTTTGGGATATTTGGGTTCAAGTGTTTGATTTTCAATGGCTTGTCACGTCATCCCGGAAATGTGCCGAAACAAGGTGCAGGCGGATTATCCGGGATCTTTGGGAAAGATCGGGGAAGCTCTAGGGATCCCGGATAAGCGCTTTCCGCGCCGCTCCAAGCAATTTTCGGGATGACATTTTCAAAATTTCCATCCGTTAAAACACTTGTGTACAATCCGTAGCCTTTGGAGGGGGTAAGGGGGAGGAAAAAGACAAGCGTTCTGCGAAGCAGTAAAAACTAATAGCTGTACTCGATCATCTCGCTCAGCCCCTCAAGCTTAAACATATGGGTGCCGCTACCGCTGTTTTTTATCTCACTGACATCAAAGCCAATCTCATCAGTGATCAGTGCCTCACAATTATCATTATCATCTAATACTAGGCGCATTGGGATTTGTGGCGGTAGAGACAAAGTTTCCCCTTCAATCGCGATTAGATCAAAATCTACTTCGCCGCAGCCTCCACCATAACGGACTGTAATCAAAAGGCAGTCATCTTCAATCCGCGCTTCGACGAGTTCAAAATCATCACTATTAGTATAGTCGTATTTGTTGTTGCTGCGAATTAATGCTTCGCACCCATCTGGATTGATGGTTTCTTGGCAGGCAGTGAGGCCCAAAAGGGGGAGAATAAAAATTAAAAGGCGTTTCATCATGATAAGCTTTATTTAAGTACTGAGACAAAAGTATTTAGTATAAAGACTGGCCCGAATCGGGCTCTCTAAGTCTCTTGGGCTGTTTTTATCCGTACTTACTACTAAATACTATTGTCCTAGTACTCAACTGTGATTGTTATACTGCTTTGACGGACCTCAGCCAAAAGATGCTGCATTGAACCCCAAAATGGGAGGGAAGATTGCGAATAAAAAAATTGTCAAAAACGCATCTTCCTGAGCACTAGGAGCTTCGAAAGGAGCGTTCCGCGCAGCGGTCCAAATTAGGCCCCGAGGCCGTGACAGCATATAAAATTTCGCTTTACCTTTCGGGCATGTATCAAACTCAAGACAAAGTCTTTGCCCTCGAAGACCTGATGGCCCGCTCCACTGGTTGGGGCGTACATGGTGGAAAAGTTGTTTTTACCAACGGCTGTTTTGACCTCCTACATATCGGTCATATCGACTATCTCGAAAAGGCACGTAAACTAGGCGCTCGGCTGATAGTGGGACTCAATGACGATGATTCTGTCCGTCGGTTAAAGGGCAATGCTCGTCCAATCATCCCTCAGGAAGAACGAGCTCGCATGCTGGCGGCCCTAGAGTTTGTCGATGGGGTGGTTTTGTTTAGCGAGGATACGCCGATCGAATTGATCAAAGCGCTGCGCCCTGATATCTTAGTCAAAGGCGGCGACTATCAAATTGAGGAGATTGTAGGCTACGAAGAAGTGATGAGCTGGGGCGGCACCGTTAGCACCCTTCCACTCGTGGAAGGGTATAGCAGTACCACCCTGCTCGAAAAATTGAAGCCTAGCTCTACGCAGGCTTAGAAAAAGGCAAAATTTCTTTTTGTAAAATAGGAACCTCCTCTTTCCCCTCCTTTTTCAAGGAGGGGTAACGAACGGAGTGGGCGGGGTGCTTAACAAAACTACCGCTTCACCGCTTGTTTCAAAGCAAAAAGTCCTAGCGTTCGCTCCAGTGGACCTAGCTCAAAATCTCCACTTTCGACCATTTTACTGACCTTAGGGATCAAACGCGCCAGTTTACGACCATAAGGTTTGGTCAGGCTGCGGCCTACCATCGCCACTCGCTGAGCGCTATTGAGGGATTTCATGTATTCCTCCAATTGGTCCGTAAGTAATACGATTTCGTCCTGGTTTTTCTTGGTAAAGCGCTGCAGATAACGCACTGTCCGGATTGGACTTTCATAATTTGTCGCTTCGTCTAGTGCGGTGGCGATCACGGTGGCGAATCCATCAAATTTCTTTTGTGGGTTGCTTTCTAAATTGGCGAGTCGGTCCAGTTCGGTCCGGTGGGCCCGCAATTGTTTGCTTGCGGTACAGCTGCTGAGTAGGATCAGCGCCATTAGTAAAGAGGTTAGAGTCAAATGCTTCATCATCAACATTATTTAGTTTTGTATGGAATAAAGTTTAGCGCATCATTTATTATATTTGCACTCTCATTTTTAAATCGGTCACAATCACATGTCCAAACCGTACAAGCAGTACGATAAGCTCTCTTTGCCATCCATAGATCAGGAAGTCCTGCAATGGTGGGAAGCAGAAGATACCTTCAAGCAAAGCGTTAGTTCGCGTGAAGGCCAGCCTACTTTTACCTTTTATGAGGGGCCGCCTTCGGCGAACGGTAAGCCGGGGATCCACCACGTGATTGCCCGTACTATTAAAGACTTGGTTTGTCGCTATAAGACACTTCAAGGTTATCAGGTCAAGCGTAAAGGCGGCTGGGATACCCACGGCCTCCCGGTCGAGCTACAGGTCGAAAAGCGCTTAGGCATCACCAAAGAAGACATCGGCAAGACCATTTCGATCAAAGAGTATAA
>JBCAWW010000040.1:0-14059 GCA_038534415.1 Bacteroidota bacterium
CTCTTGGGGATTTACTCATTATTGCCGTGAGGCTCGGTATTATTCTCTGTTTTTTCTACTGCTTCGCAGAACGCTTGACTGCCTAGTATGTTTTTACGCTACATCTCCCAAATAGACGGGTCCTCCCACTAGCTGATTGTCCTTTAGATAGGGAATTAAGGCTGCTGGAAAAAAGAAGTCCGCACTCAATTCGCTGATCGTGAGCCACTCTACCCCAATCTGTTTGGAGTCAGGCACGGGTCCCACCCCTAATCCATCGGGATTGAGCAGCTTGCAGATAAAGTAAAAATCAACCTGATGAAAATGATCATCATCTGGCTCTTCGATATGATTTTGGCGAATAAAATCCCTCACAAAAACAATGTCGCCTACTTCTACTTCTGCCAAGATCTCTTCATAGCATTCTCGCTTCATCGCCTGCTTGAGGTTTTCTTCATGATCTTGGCCGCCCCCTGGGAGGCCATAGTAAATTTTCCCCGTGCGATCACTTTTAAATTGGCTACAGAGTATCTTGCCATCTTCGATGATAATGGCTTTCGTGGAGGTGCGTACTGTCATAAATCATGTTTTAGGTCAGGCAAGTTCGAAATTTTGAGCACGCATTGCCACCAAGGCTTTAATTTTTCTTGCTAGTTCTGAACTCTGTCTAAAACTAATGGTTTGCTGGGCGTCAGAATATGCCTTTTCAGGGGTGGGATGAGTCTCATAAATAATACCATCTGCTCCTGCCATCAAAGAGGCTAAGGCCATGGGTTCGACGAAGTCGCGCACCCCAATCCCATGCGAAGGGTCAGAAATGACGGGAAGGTGGGTCTTTTCTTTGAGCATGGCTACGGCATTGAGATCCAGCGTATTGCGGTAAGCTTTTTCATAGGTACGGATACCACGTTCACAAAGCATGATCCGCTCGTTGCCACCAGAGAAAATATATTCTGCAGAGTATAGCAGTTCCTCAATCGTGCCTGAAATCCCCCTTTTGAGTAGCACGGGTTTATCTACTTCCCCTAAGGCGTCTAGCAGATTGTAATTTTGGGTATTGCGGGCTCCCACCTGAAACACATCTACATAATCCATCATAGCCTCGATCTGAGAAACTTGCATCACTTCCGTGATGATTTTGATGCCGTATTCTCTGGCGAGTGCTGACCACATCTTAAGGCCCTCAATGCCAAGCCCGCGAAATGAATAAGGCGAAGAACGAGGCTTATAAACTCCACCGCGCATAATAGGGATTCCTTCTGCCTTGAGATGTTCCAAGGTTGCTCGGATTTGTCCCTCCGTTTCAATCGAACAGGGACCTGCCATCATCGCAAATTGCCCCTCTTGAATCTTTACTCCATCTCCAAGATCGATAGTAGTGGGTTGGACCTTCCACTTGCGCGATACCAGCTTATAGTTGTCCGTAACCCGATGTACATCTTGAATGCCCGGCAAGACTCCAATTTTTCGGATATCAAAAGCTTTTTTGCCAATGGCGATGAGGTAATGCCCCTTTTGTGTCTTGACTTCGGTTGCTTTATAGCCGATGGCGGCAATCTCTTCTTCTAGGCGTGCCTGCTGCTCGGTCGTTATGTCTGCTGTGAGTTGAATAATCATGAGGAATCTTTGTACTGTTTACTTTTGTCTAAGTACTTAAAAAAGGGGCTAAGCCTGCGCGGCAGGAGCTTTGATTTTATCTACAAAGGCTTTTACTCGGCTATCTATGCTACCTGCTTGATCAATCGCCTTGATAAAGGCACTGCCAATAATCGCTCCCTGTGCATAATTGCAAGCAGTGGAGAAGGTGTCGTGGTCGGATATCCCAAAACCAATCAAGCCTGGATTTTTGAGATTCATGGCCTGCAATCGCTGAAAGTATGCTTTCGTCTTCTCGCCAAAGCCGGAGGTTTTACCCGTAGTCGAATCAGTAGACACGATATAAATAAAGCCATCCGTAATTTCGTCTATCATGCGAATCCGAGCTTCCGCAGTCTGAGGGGTAATGAGAAAAATATTGGAAAGATTACGCGACTCAAATGCTTCCTTAAAAAGCGTTTGATACTCGTACATAGGCAAGTCCGGTAGGATCATACCATCGATTCCTACTTCAGCGGCCTTATCCAAAAACTGCTCGATACCGTACTGCATCACAGGATTGAAATAACCCATCAGTACCAAAGGGATGTCCACCGCTTGGCGTATATCGGCTAATTGTTCGAATAATTTATTGATGCTGATCCCATTGTCTAGGGCGCGCGTATTGCTCGCTTGGATGGTCTCGCCATCTGCAATCGGATCAGAATAGGGCATGCCGATTTCTATCATGTCGACCCCATGGGCCGCCAATGATTTGATGATCTCTGTAGTATCTTCTAGTTCGGGAAAACCGGCGGTAAAAAAGACCGAGAGGATGTTTCCTCCTTTATGTTGAAAGAGTTGTTGGATGCGGTTCATCGTGATTCTTTGTAACGAATGTAGGTTTGCAAATCTTTGTCGCCGCGACCAGAAAGGTTGATCACCACGACATCTTCTGGCTTTAGCGTCATTTTGTCTAGGGCTGCCAAAGCATGAGCCGTTTCTATTGCGGGAATGATGCCTTCGATTTCACTGAGAAAAAAGCCGGCCTCCATGGCATCATCATCTGTGATATGGATAAAGTCTGCTCTACCCGTATCAAACAAATGAGCATGCACCGGCCCAATACCCGGATAATCCAAGCCTGCAGAGATCGAATGCGGCTCAACCACCTGTCCGTCAGGCGTTTGCATCAGTATGGTTTTACTGCCGTGCAGAACGCCTTGTTTCCCCAAATAAGTGGTTGCTGCCGACTTGCCGCTTTTGACGCCTAAGCCCGCCGCCTCTACAGCTACTAGCTTGACTGCTGAGTCGTCGAGGTAGTGATAAAAAGCGCCCATCGCATTAGAGCCTCCGCCGACACAGGCGACTACATAATCGGGTAGGGGAGAGCCCGTCTTTTCTTGAAGTTGCCATCGCATTTCTTCACTGATGACCGCCTGAAAGCGGGCTACCATATCAGGGTAGGGATGTGGTCCTACTACCGAGCCAATGATATAATGGGTATCTGCCGGATTATTGATCCAGTGGCGCATGGCCTCATTGGTGGCATCTTTGAGGGTGCGGCTACCAGATTTGGCGGGTATGATGGTCGCGCCTAGCATACGCATGCGTTCTACATTGGGACGCTGCCGCTCGATATCTATCTCACCCATATATACGATGCATTCCAAGCCCATCAAGGCACAAACAGTGGCAGTAGCTACGCCATGCTGCCCTGCGCCCGTTTCGGCTATGATCTTGGGTTTGCCAAGGCGCTTGGCTACGAGGATCTGACCGAGGGTGTTATTGATTTTGTGGGCGCCTGTATGGTTGAGGTCTTCTCGTTTGAGATAGATTTGTGCCCCGTGATGCTCAGAAAGGCGTTTGGCCAAATATAGCGGCGTAGGACGCCCTACATAGTCTTTGAGCAATGCCTGAAACTCCTCCTGAAAATCTGGCTCCGCCATGATTTTGAGATAGTTTTCTTTAAGCTCCTCTATATTGGGATATAGCATCTCAGGGATAAATGCACCCCCAAAACGTCCGTAATATCCTTGTTCATCGACTGCGTATTTAGACATTTTTTTATTTTTTGAAGTTTTGCATTGCTGATTCTCTCAATCAACTATTCAACACTGCTACCAATTTTTTTAATTTTACGATGTCTTTGAGACCCGGCTCGATTTCAAATTTGCTGTTTACATCTATTGCATAAAGCTGAGGGAGGTCGAGTTCCGCGAGGCGGTCTTTCTCCTCCAAACTGATCCCTCCGCTAAGGAAAAAGGGTGTTTTACTCGGGTAAGCTTGGAGAATGTCCCAGTTAAACACTACGCCATTGCCTCCGGGCTGCTTGCCTTTGGTATCAAATAAGAAGTAGTCCACGATCCCTTCATATGGCGCAAGGCGACTGAAATCAAAGCCATTTCCTACCGAAAATACCTTGATGATTGTGAGTCCTTGCTTCGCAAAACGCTTACAATAATCAGGACTTTCCTGCCCATGCAATTGCAAAGCATCCAGACCGAAGCGTTCCACGCAGTGGCGGACATAAGACTCCTCAGCATTGACAAAGACGCCTGTTTTGATGGGCCCCTGCAGGGAACGGATCATCTCGGCATCCGCGATTTGCTCGGCATGGCGAGGCGACTTCTCAAAAAAGATCAGTCCCATATAATCCGGCTGCAAGGCTACTAATGCCTTGATGTTGTCCGAATTGCGCATGCCACAAACCTTTAGTTTCATGATGTTTTATTCGTTAGTAATCTTTTTCCTACCGCTATCCCCTCCGAAGGGAGAGGACCGCCTGTCAAAAAGTTCAATTACTCAATGATTCCACAAATCTTTTGCATGCCTTCTCAGGCTGGCTCGTTTCCATAAATCTTTGGCCCATCAAAAAGCCCTCAAAACCAGCCGCTTTTAACTTTAGCACCTCCGCTGGATCACTGATGCCGCTTTCGGCTACCTTGACAAACTCCTTTGGGATTTGATCGACCAACTCGAGCGAAGTATTGATGTCTACGCTAAAGTCTTTGAGATTACGATTATTGACTCCGACTAGATCAAGATGAGGGTTGAGGCTGCGCGCCAATTCTTCGCCATCATGTACCTCCATAAGTACCTGGAGACCAAGAGACTGCGCAAAGGCAGCGAGTGCTTTGAGACGCTGTGGTTCAAGACAGGCCGCAATCAACAAAATCGCGTCGGCACCGATCGAGCGTGCTTCTACAATTTGGTATTCATCGATGATAAATTCCTTGCGTAGGATGGGGCAATAATTAAGCTGACGAGCTAGGGTCAAATCCTCATTTTTGCCACCAAAATATTTCTGGTCTGTCAAAATCGATAGGGCCGAAGCTCCCGCTTGCATATACCCAATCGATACTTGCTCGACCGATACATAGGGATTGATATCGCCCTTGGAAGGAGAGCGCCTTTTGATTTCGGCGATGATACCCGATTTGTCTGGGCGGGTGATGTATTCGCGCATCGACACACAGGGGGTGTCGAAATAGGTGGATTGCTCCAACAATTTGACTGGGTATAGCGCCTTTTGCTGGGCTACTTCGGTACGTTTATGGGCGATAATTTCGTCGAGTATGCTCATTGAGTTTTTTTATTCTTTGTGCTGCTGCGCAGAACGCTTATTTGAGTTGTTGATGAATTCGAAATCCTAGAGATTCAATAATTCAAAACTTCCTGCTTTCAATAGTTAAACCGATTAATTGCTGATAAATTTCTTAAAGGTTTCATAGGCCTTACCTGATTCAAGTGATTCTCGTGCCAACCCAAGCCCATCGGCCAAACTATGCTCAGGCCTAGCAGTATGTATGGCCAAGCCTGCATTGGCAATCACTACTTGTTGTTGGGCGAGGCTGCCTTCATTTTTGAGCACTTGCTCAAAAATTTTAGCGGCATCTTCTACGGTTTTGCCTCCCGCCAAGTCTTCGGGCTGCCATTGACGCATGCCTAAATCCGCAGGACTGAGGATGTGCTCACCATCATTAGCCAAGTATTTGGCGGAGCCAGTGAGAGAGATTTCATCGTAGCCATCCAAGGCATGGAGAATCGCAAAACGCTTATCTGTCTTCTGATATAAATAGCCATAAAGCCTCGCCAACTCTAGATTAAACACGCCCACCAACTGTTTGTTGACAAAAGCGGGATTGACCATCGGCCCAAGCATATTGAAAAAGGTCTTGACGCCGAGTTCACGACGGATAGGACCTACGTTTTTCATCGCTGGATGAAAGAGTGGTGCATGCAAAAAGCAAATATTACAATCGTCCATCTTCTTGCGCAGTTTGTCGTAGTCATTGGTAAATTCTCCCCCAAAGTGTTGGATCACATTGGAAGAACCCGATACCGATGAAACGCCATAATTGCCGTGCTTAGCGACGGGTACCCCTGCACCCGCGACCACAAAAGTAGAGAGGGTCGAGATGTTGAAGGTATCCTTGCCATCGCCCCCGGTCCCGCAGAGATCAATCGGATCATAGTCCGAAAAATCTACCTTGATGCAGAGCTCCAACATTGCTTCTCTAAAACCGGCTAATTCCGCTACGGTGATGCCTCGCATGATGTAGACCGTCAGGAAAGAAGCGACTTGCGAATTGTTGTACATACCGCCCTTGGCGATATTGGTAAGCACCTCCTTGGCTTCGGCCTGATCGAGGGTATTATGCTCAAAAAGATGGTTGAGAATCGCTTTCATATTATCTGCCTTAGGGCGATTTTGAGTGGGAGTACTTTCGATCGGAAGGTCTAACCAATTTTGGATCATCTTGATCCCATTGTCGGTGATGACAGACTCTGGATGAAATTGCACCCCATAGACCGGTAAATCCTTGACTTTGAGGGCCATGATGATGTCTGCGTCATCCTTGGCGAGCGTTTGCAGTTCTCCGTTCATGCTCTCATTTTTGACAGCCCAACTGTGATAGCGAGCCACTTCCAAGCGTTCGGGAATACCGACAAAAAACGGGTCTTCAGTATCCAAAATAGTGGCAGGCATCCGCATACCATGTAGCACCTCGCTCATATTATAAAGCTCCGCTCCAAAGGCTTCGGCTATGGCTTGATGACCGAGGCAAACGCCTAGGATATGTTTTTTACGGCCATAGTGCTGCAAAAGCTCCGGCATGATTCCCGCTTCTGAAGGGATACCTGGACCGGGTGAGAGCAATATCTTGTCGTAACGGGCGATATCGGCTAGTTCAATCTGATCATTTCGATAGACATCCAACTGATCGCCATAGCCCAACTCCCGTAAAATATGTACGAGATTGAAGGTAAAGGAATCGTAATTGTCGAGGACGAGTATTTTCATGCTTAGCGATTGATAGTGTTTGCGAGTTCGAGGGCATTGCGCAGGGCGGCGAGTTTGTTGTGGACTTCTTGTAGTTCGCTTTGCGGCACTGATTTCGAGACCACGCCCGCGCCTGCTTGATAGTAGAGTACGTTTTGCTTACTCAAAAAAGAACGAATCATGATGGCTTGGTTAAAGTTGCCATTGAACCCCAGATAGCCGATACAGCCGCCATAATAGCCTCGGTTGCCATTTTCGTTAGCTTCGATGAGCTGCATGGCTCGGTGCTTGGGGGCTCCTGAGAGCGTCCCGGCAGGAAAAGTATCAGCCACCAATTGCATGGAGGAGACAGTGGTGTCAATCTTGGCGGTAACCTTAGAAACCAAGTGGATCACGTGCGAGAAATATTGTATCTCTTTGTAAGTGTCCACTTTGACTTCGCTGCCGTTGCGGCTAAGGTCATTGCGGGCCAGATCAACCAGCATGACGTGTTCTGCATTTTCTTTAGGGTCGTCAAATAGTTTACGGGCGAGTTTGAGGTCTTCTTCATCATTACCAGTACGACGAAAAGTTCCCGCAATCGGATGGATAGTTGCCTGCTCGTTTTCGATGATCAACTGTGCCTCCGGAGAGCTGCCCATCAGTTTGAAGTTGCCATAATCACAGTAAAACAGGTAAGGAGAAGGATTGATTGAGCGCAGCGCGCGATAAACGTTAAACTCATCGCCTTCGAAGCCCTGCTGAAATCTACGCGAAAGCACAATTTGAAAGACATCGCCTCGCTGGCAGTGATCTTTGCCCGTCTGGATGATATTCAAAAACTCCTCATCAGTGAGATTGCTGCTTTCCTCGCCACTGGCTGAAAAGGTAAAACGTGGCAGTGATTGATGATTGAGCAGGGATTCGATACGGTCTATACCCATGGCTCTGACATTATCCTCGTGGCGATGCTCAAAAATGTATAGCTCATTATGAAAATGGTCAAACACCAAAACGTAGCGAAAAGCTTGGTAGATCAAATCCGGAATTACGCGTTCAGCGGAGCTGCCACCCTCAATCTCCACTGACTCATAGTGGCGGACCGTATCATAAGCCTGATAGCCAAAAAGCCCATTATAACTAAATTTGAAGTCCAATTGCTCCGGCGCAAAACTATTGAGAAAAGCCTGCAACATGGCGGGTAGATCCTTTTGACCACTTACCGATTGGACCGACTGACTGCCATCTGGATATTGGATATGGACCTCCTGATTGGCCAGTTTAAACTCTGCCATCGGCTCCAGACAGATAAAGGAAAGCGGATTAGCGTCGCCATGATAATCTGAACTTTCAAGTAGGATCGGATTGGCAAAATGGTCGCGCAATCGCAAATAGGCACTTACCGGCGTGATTGCGTCGGCTAGCAGCTTTTTATAACGGGTTTTGAGCGGGAATATCTTCATAATTGCTTTGCAAAAATTGAGTCGAGCCAAAAGAAAAACGGCTTACAAGTCGTAGGACTGTAAGCCGTTAAATATATTTTTATTTACACAATAGGCTATCTCCCACGAAGATTCGTAGTTGAACGCCACCACCAAAGATTAGTATTGTGTAAACGAGAGTTCATTGTTCTTGTTGATTTCGAAACAAATATATAGTGCCTTTATTATTCTTTCCAAAAAAGAGTTGAATTTTTTCAAACTTGATGCTTTTGACGGGTATGGCCCGCTGCGCGGAACGCTAAGTCAAGCTAATCGGAAAGTCAATACAAGCCCGCCGTCTGTCGATAATAAATGCGCAAAGGATTTTCGCCCTCTAAGGCACGCCTCGTAAAAAATAAAACCTTCCCATCGGGACTCAGTGCAGGACAATACTCCACGGCGGCACTATTGACCAGGGGACCTAGATTTTGGGCGGCTGTCCAATTGCCGTCTGGCAGCTTTTTGCTAGTGTAAAGGTCAACTTCCCCATAGCCTCCTTCACGCTTGGAATAATAGATTAAGCGTTCCCCGAAGGGATCTATCACAGGATTTGAGTCCGAAAAAGCTGTATCGTTTACACTCTCAGGCAAGAGGACCGGATCGACATATCTGCCATCCTCAAAAGCGGCGTACCAGATATCATTTTGCCCATTACGACGCATAGAGGGAAAGTATAAATTATAGTTTTCATCGACGGAGGGAAAACCCTCTCCAAATTCTTCAGACCGGATATTGGCATCTACTGGCACGGGCTCGCTCCAACTTTCTCCTTGGCGGATCACATACCAGAGATGAGGATTTGCTAACTCCAATGTATCCATTTCTTGCAGCGGTCTAAAAGACATGAAGTACAAGCGTTCCCCGTCGGGTGAAACAAAAGGATCGGCATCACGCCACTGGCCAGAAAAGGAGCTAATGCTAGGAGCCTGCCACTCGCCCTCGAAATATTGAGATCGGTAGATGAAAAATCCCCGATTGCTATCCATACGAGTAAAATAAACCTCCTGCATATCTGGCATAAAACTGATCGCAAATTCATGACCCGTGGAGACAATACCCGCGGCAAATTCACTCAGGCTATCACTTAAAACTGGCTGCCATAATTGAGAGGCAGGATCGGGAGATGGAGGCGTTTGGCAGGCAAATAGCGCCAAAATGCTGAAAATAGGAAGTAAGCGTTTCATTTGAGAGCAAAATCTATGTGGTAATGGTCGTCGTGTAAATTGTCAATTAGGGGAGAGAGTTTGCGCACGAAATAGATGCCCCGTCTTTTGAGTTTTTTGCCATAGAAGCCTTGAAAAAGAGCCGGCTGTAACTCCACTTTAAAGATGACTTTTTTGATTTTGAGCCCCTGTTGCTTCGCTGCATCAGCGACTGCCAAAATATGCCTAGCCATGGTCTCGTAATCAATTTTGACTTTGCGATTGATGCGCCATTGAGCCTTACTATCAAAAGTCAGGAGGTAATGCCAAATGCCTAGCCGATCCAATGCTTGGAACGCTTTCCCTTGCTTTTGTAAGGGTGTCATGAAATCTACGCTCATGCCATTTTGATGGGTACGATGTGGCTTCATGGGACCTCCTTTACGTTTGGAGCATTCCATCAAACGAAACTTCCGTTCTGGCATTGCCTCATGGCAGCTTTGGTAGGCTTGTTGGATGGTCTTTCGCACTTTTTCGTGTACAAATCCTCTTTGCAATACATAATAACTAAGCGGACTGAAATAGCGATAACCTATACCTTTATATGGCAATTTTGCCGCATTTTTTAGGCTGCCATTGCCAGGAGTGCCTTTAGAAATGCTTTGGGCTTGGCTTAGGGAGAGGGGAAAGAGCAATAGAAGATAGAGACTGATCCTGATCATATGGGACCAACGAAATAAGGTACAGTTTGCGTATGAAGATTAATCGGATTCGAAATCTGATAAAGCAGATGGTGGTGTTGCGGAAGAGCTATGAGGCGGCCAAAGATATCTTAATAACAAAATGGTGATGATGGGGACGGCTAAGCCTTGAGCCAGTAGATACCAGAGGTTGTTCCACTCCGAAAAAGCAACTCGACTTTGTTCAATAAATAATACCTCTCCATTAGGGCCCGTAGAAAAGAAGGCCGCAATTAAGTTCCAGCCTAAATGCATCCCTAAGCCGAGCATAATGGATCGAGTACGGGCGAATGCCCAAGCCCAAACATAACCCATGGCTCCCGTGATCAGAAAAATATAAATCATGGGCACCAAGGCTCCCCAAAGCCCGTAGGAAAACCAATGATAAACCCCAAAAGCTATGGCTGAAATAATCAATGCAGCCTGCCAGCCGAGTCTTTTGATCAAAAAATAGAGTAAAACGCCCCTGAAAATCAATTCTTCGGTCAATACTGATTTGAATTGATACCAGAGGGTGGAAAGCGCTAACTGATAGTTGAAGTCAGGATTGATACGCCAACTAATAGATTGGCTGATGGTATCGAGTCCTTTCATCAAAAGGTGAAAAAGGAGAAAAAAACCTAGCCCAACAGAAAATTGCAGCATTTGTTTGCCCAGCTGTAAGGAGCCTAGGGCTTGAAATTGCTCTTTGTCTAGCCAATAGAGGAGGCCTCCGGATACTAAGAGTATGACAACAATGCCTAGCATTTGATTTGAGGTTTAGTAAATGACTAGATACCCAAATGAGTCTCCCCCTCTAAGAAAGTTGGAAAAGATGTTTTTACAAATCTAGCTTACTTTTTAGGGTCCATTCTTTGCTGCGGGCACCGCCTAAAAGATTGGCAGTATAAGCCGCTACTCTTTCAAGCCCGTCTTTGTCGTCCCAGTCAGAAAGCCCGAGTTGCACTATCATTAGACCAAAGGTAGCATCAAGTTCAAATAATTGCCCCATCAATCTTTTGTTTTTGGTACGATAAATCTGATGCAGCTGACAGAAGGTGTCGATACAATGATTGACAACTTGATGCTTGATAAGCATGGCCGCAAAATAGTCTTCAACTGCATTGCAATCCGCATAATCTTTGATCAGGTCATCCAAATGGTATTTGAGCAGTTCTTTTTGAAAGTCCTTGAGTGCTGGAGCAGGAGCGTCTATGATTGCTTTGGCCTCTTGGATGAGTTTTTCGACTTCAGTCGAACGCTCGTACACCACTTGCCCTTTGGCAAGGATATGAGCGGTGTGAGGGCTTTTTTCTTGACGAAAATAGGCTCGGATTTGCTGTGGTGGATTTTTGAAATACTCGATTTCGATCCCATTGATCCAAGTATTGCCGCGTTCTCGCTCTGTATTGCTGGGATCGGTGATGACGAAAATATCAATATCAGAATTGGGGTCTAATTTCCCATGGGCAAAAGAGCCAGAAACGACAATGCCTATGACATCTGTTTCTAATTGGGCCTTAGCCACATACTCATCTGCGGCTGCTTGAAATTGGGCTCTACGATCATTCATGATTGACTGTGCTTCTAAGAGTGGGTAGTTGTACCTGGGTTTCCTGATACCAAGTATCCATACTACGGCGCATTTGTTGGAGCTGTTCTGGATGAGCTGCGCTTAGGTTGTTTTTTTCTTCAGGATCGGTCGACAAATCGAACAACTCTTCTCGCTCCTCAGTCAAAAAGCGAATGTACTTCCACTTGCCTTGCCGCATAGCTGAGCCCGGTTCCCACATACTGCCGTGATAGTGCGGAAAATGCCAGAAGAGGGAGCGTTCTGCGCTAGCAGCTCGCAAAATGTCCACCCCATCAATCTTGCGCGCTGAGGGAAGCTCAAAGTCCAAGGCATTCATGATTGTAGGCAATAGATCCATACTGATGACGGGTTCATCAATCACTTTCGCTTGAGTTTCTAGCGTTCCGGGACGGATAATCAGGGGGACTCTGATCCCGCCTTCGTAGCACCAACCTTTGCCTGCCCTGAGCGGTTCGTTGGAGGTGGGGGCATTGCGCTGGGGCGCGAGGGTGGAGAGGCCGCCATTGTCTGAGGTGAAGATGACTAGGGTATTTTTGTCTAAGCCTTGCGCTTTGAGTGCTTGCAAGAGCTTGCCTAGGTTTTCATCGAGGGCGGCGATCATAGAGGCATAGTCAGCACGACTTTGCTGGAGTCTACTTTCGCCTTTGCCCTCCGGCCGAACGCTAGGCTCTCTCAGGGGGAGTGTGTCAAGGGCCGCCTCCCATTCGTCGATATGTCGTTTTGAAGCTTGTATGGGGGTATGGACTGTGTAGTAAGAGAGGTAGAGTAGAAAAGGCTTCTCACCAGTCTGCTCCAAAAAAGAAATCGCCTCTTGGGTCAGCCTGTCGGGCAAATATTCTCCTTCAGGTCCGTCGCTAAGTTTGGGATTGTGGTAGGGACTATAATAGCCAGCGGGAGGGCTGCCCCGATGATGGCCCCCAAGGTTGATGTCAAAACCCTGGTCTTCAGGGAAATGACCCTCATCTCCTAAGTGCCATTTACCAGCAAAAAAAGTGCTGTAGCCTTGGGCTTTGAGGAGTTCTGCGAGTGTAAGCTCCTCTAAGGCCAAATAGTCTCCATCCTCTGGACCTTGGTAGGCAGTACCTTTGGGATTTTGGCCGGGAATCCAATCGGTGATATTGAGGCGAGTAGGGTAGCGACCCGTCAACAAAGCAGCTCTGGTCGGAGAGCAAACTGGGCTAGCAGCATATGCTTGGGTAAACATTAGGCTTTCCTCAGCCAAACGGTCGAGATGAGGCGTTCGGTGAAACCGGCTCCCATAAGAGGATAAATCCATCGCTCCGAGATCGTCCACTAAGATGAAGAGAACGTTTTTTAGGGGAGGGTTTTTCGCAGGGGGCTGACAGGAAAAAAAAGAAAAGAGAAGGCCCAAAAGCAACAAAGCACGCATGACAAGGGTTTAAATGAGTAGATAGCATAGTTTACTCGTTTTTTGCAGAAAAGCATAGCTCACAGCAAGTCTAATCCCTGATTATGCAATATTCTGAATGCCCACCCCCGGTTTACCTATCTCAACATATTGAGAGTTATTGGGAGCTGAATTGCCTTAGCGAGGAAGGAGGGGAAGGAGATTGGATGTTACCGGATTGTACCTTCAATATATTATTTGCGACCGAAGACTTTTGGGTCAAGCATACTTGGCAGGCGCAATGGACAAAAATAAGCCGAGGCGCCAGCTTTTTGGGCCAGATCAGTAGTAGTTTACACATCAAGACCCAAGCGGCGCAAAATATATTTGGGGTACGCTTCAAGCCTTTTGCCTTTGCTCATATCATTCAAGAACCTATCCATCAACTCAACGATCAAATTGTTGCTCTGGAACAATTATTTGCTATTGGACCGCTGCAAATACAAGCGATTGATGCTATGCTAGCAGCAAAACAGCGGGAAAAGAGGATCGCCAGTCTGAATGAAATGATGCTGTATCTACTCCAAGATGCCCAAAGAGTAGATCAGAGATTACGGGCGCAGATCAACTATATTTTGGAACGCAAAGGAGCGATTCAAGTAAGGAGTCTGTTTTCAGAATTTGGGATCAGCAAGGTGACGCTGAGAAAGCATTTTATCGAGAAGGTGGGGCTGAGTCCCAAGAAGGTTTCACGTATTTGGCGAATGAATTATTTTCTTCATCTAAGAGAAAAAGCATCAGGAGAAAATTTGACATCGGTTTGTCTCATGGCCGGTTTCTATGACCAAGCACACTTTATCAAAGAATTTAAGAGTCTCTTTGGCACCACGCCAAAACGTTTTTTCAAGCAGGAAGATCGGATAGCACACGTCATAACAACAGTCACTCGTCTGAA
>JBCAWW010000041.1:0-14012 GCA_038534415.1 Bacteroidota bacterium
GTAATATCCAGCCTCTAAATCTTTGAGTTGTTGAGCTTTTTCTAGCCAAAGGCGGTATTTTTCGTACTCCTTTTTCAAAGCCAACAAACGTTCTCTTTGTGCTTTCAGCCGTTCCCACTCTGCTTTTTTGCTGTATAATTGTAAAAATTCTTCGCAGCGTTCCGGAATACGGGCACACACACTATCCTGCACTTGAAGCGAATCCATCTGCTCCACCCAAGGATATTCCTTGAGGAATTTGGTCCAGTCTTGATCTAAGTTTTTGAAGTTTTCGTGCGCCATGATCGTTTCAATTCGCTCTAGTCGAGCGAGATCAGGCATTCTTTCTTGCCATAGCGAGTCTACTCCTGTGGGAACGCTTCCCACTTTAGCTCTAAGCTTTTCTATTTCTGATTGACTGAGGTCCTCCAAACGGCTGTGAAACAGGCTATCTATCGGTAAGTCATGACGAAGCTTATGCTGTTGCTCTTGCCAATAGGCCTGCCCCTTTTGCTGCATCTGAGCCAATAATTCTTCTCTTCTAAAGCTTACCCCCAAGGTGTTGACATCATAGCGCAAGCCTCCTTGCTCGGTAGAGACAAACATTTGCCCTTGCAGGGGAACGCCAAACACATTGATGGTAGGCGCTACCTGGAGACGTAGATAATTGGCTGGAATTTCTTGAAAATAGCCCTGACGATTGGAGGCTTGCCCACTCAGGTTGAGCATACCACTAAAACTAATGGGGCCTTTATTCCCTTCCTCTTCCTCAGCAGATTGAGCGATGCTCTGGATTTGTCTAAATACACAGGCGTTGCCTAGTCGCTGACTGAAATCATCAGCCATCACATTGATGCAAATCTGGTAAGTACCGCCTTTTAACTTGGCCTGATCTACTAGCCACTTTTGCTCTCTGCTAAGGAGCTGATTGGCCTGGAGATCAAATCTACCAGTAGGCAATTGTAAGCTCGCGCTACGTGCCTGTAAAACGAGTTGGTTTTTCGCGTCTTTGAGCTCCGCAAATAGATGGATTCGCTGAGGAGCGCCGAGATTATTGAGTGTCAAAACCCACAAATCGTTCGCCTGAAATTGCAAGATTACTTGCTGTGGCAAACTCACATCTACTTGGGCATTTAACTTAAGGCATAGCGCGAATATTCCAATAGTATGAATTATCAGTTTTTTCACAAAACAAGATGTTTCACCTCTGCGTGCGACAGAGATTGGTTGTGCTAAAAAATAGTTCCCTGTGCCCCGGATCAGAGACAAAGGACTAGATATCAATGCATAAGCATTTGAAACACCAGCGTCCTATGGCCTTAGCTCAACGGAACAACAGTTTTGACTACTCTGACAATGGCGGGATTCAGAAATAGTTTTACAAAATGTAAGTTGGAATTATATTGTGTATTCGTGCAACGGCTAATATGGAGATTTGGCATGAATTCTCCAAAGAAAATTGCAAATATTTTAGGAAGCGGTAGCAATTTCTGGGTAAGCAGTCATTCCTCCCAATCAATGATCCATTCTTCGGGTCGTTTCCAATGGGGATCTCTAAAATCTCGGATTAGATTTCCAATCATTTCAGCTTCCTCTTGAGTAAGTGAGGCTCCAAATTCGACGCAGTGGAATTCATCACAAAAACTAAGTGGTCCGCTTTGGTATCCCAACATTTTGCCAAAGCCAAAAGGCATAAAGCCAATCGTTCGCCCGGAGGGCCGCTCCTTAGTAAAGCCAAAAAGCTGCAAAGTTGAATAATGAAAATTCTGATTGTGAAAACTCGAGTCATTGCGCATGCGAAAAAAAATCACACGCTTCATCGCTTTATCAATACTAAATAATTCTCGACCATTGTGCAGCCAGAGAAAAGCTCTCAAATAGTGCCAAGCCATATAGGCAAAAAAGACTAAGCTGATAACCGCATACCCATATTCAGCAATCATCCTGATAAAAAAGGCACAGAGACATACTGAGATGATGCATAGCAACAGCATCGCTATTTTAGTCAAAGGCCTATGGGGAGCTTTGATCTGCAATATAAACTGCGAGTCCGCATCAAACTGCAACGCATAATTGCCTTTGATCTCTAAAAGTTGCCACTCCATCTACAACTGATCTAATAGTTTCTGAGCCTGATCTTTGAGCTCAACATCCCGACTTTCGGCAAGTATTTGTGCTAATAGGGATTTAGCATCCTCTATTTGTCCACGTTGCAAAGCTGTCAAGGCAGCATACCAACGCGCTTGATGCACCAAAGGACTGCTAGGATCTACTTGCTCTAAAGCATCTGACGCAAGGGGCCATTTTTGAAGTTCCATATAGCTAAGTCCCATCCGCAACCATGCTGCTGGCTGGCGCTGAAAGCTGCTATCCCCCAATAGGGTCTGAAGATCAACTATTGCTGTCTCAAAATCAGCTTGATCCATTTTCAGACTGATGACCTCCAATGGATCGTCACTTTCCCCTCGTACATTGAGCGGAGGCATCTGATAATTTTGAGCGTAAAGCTGCTCTGGGCTGAGACTTGGATTGAGCAGTCGATTACCAATCAATACTGCCACCAACAATACAACTGCCGCGGCAACTGCATACATCCAGCGGCGGGCTCCTAAAGGTTTCATGACGGTTTCAGAAGCTTTTTCGGCTAGGTATCGCTCGCGAAACTGTGATTTTAAGCGTTCCTCGGTGTAGAGGTCTATCGCCTCCCTCGCCTCCTTAAAATCTGCTAGATTTTGGGCCAAATCCTTTTCTTGGGTCAACCTAGTCTCAAAATCTGTCCGCTCTACTTCGGACATTTTTTGGCTGAGATAACGCTCGATTAGATCTATATGAGTATTGGGTATTTCCATAAGTTTACGACTGTCCGACGATTTTCATCAATTGCTTCATACAACGGTGCCTAAGGCTCCCTGCGGTATTGGCGTTTTTGGCGCCAACCAATTCGGCGATCTCCGCCATATCCTCATATCCCCAATAGTAGCGGTACATCAAAATCTCTCGACATACATCGCCCAATTGGTTCATAAAACCCATCAGGCGATCAAAAGCTTCTTGGGTAAACATTTTGCGTTCAATCCCGGGCTCTTGATCCGCTACCTCTGGATATTCAGAAGTGGTCGTCAATCCATGAGTCGTCTTTTTGCGCGTCTGATCAACACATCGGCGAGAAAAAATGGTAAAAAGATAAGTGGATAGCTTGCTTTCACCGCGAAACTTATCGGCTAAAATCTGCTTTCTCAGCCCCAAAACGGCATCTGAGAAGGCATCGATCGCGGCATCTTCTCCCAATCCATATTTGCCCATACCGTGCCCCACCAATCCTTTGTGAGCCGTAAACAAATGGTTGACACAGCGTTCTTGCTCCCTGCCTCCGGCACGTATCCCTTGAATGATTTCCTCGTCAGTCATGATGCTCCAATATAGTGAGCTCACAAAAAAAATCCCACCAAGTGTTGATTCAAGCAGTAAAGCCCGCGACTAAAGGGGCAAAAGTTCTTAGCTAACACTTAAAAACTACGATTATGTACAAGACGCTCTACTTATTTGTCGCTTTACTTGCTTATATCCCCTCGCTCTGGGGCAACAACATTCAGATCGAAAATGTCAGTCTTGCTTCGCAGAACACTACCCAAGACTTTTACATGATTCAATTTGACCTCTCTTGGGACAATTCTTGGCGTACCTCCACCTTTGAAAGCAATTGGGATGCCGCTTGGGTGTTTGTCAAATACACGATCAAAGATCAGCAAAACTGGCAGCAGGCTGACCTTCACTATGTCAATGGTACTAGCGATGGCCATAATGTACCAGGCAATGCTGTGATCCGAACAATGAACAACACCTATAATACTGCTGATGGAGTGGGTGTCATGATTTATCGTGCGACGGATGGGATCAGCGACATTAGCTTTCCAAGTGTGCAAATCCGTTGGGACTATGGTGATGATGGGATAGGAGACGATGATATCATTGAGATTTCTGTGCATGCTATTGAAATGGTTTACGTACCACAGGGAGAGTTCTTGCTTGGGGATGGAGAAGGAGATTTTGGGCAGTTTGAAGCGGGTAACTCTGGGCAGCCTTTTAGGATTACTTCTGAGGCTGCTCTCACCCTTGGTGGCACCAATGCCAATAATCTCAGTAATAATGATGCCGTCAATATGCTCAACCCTGATGATTTTGATTATAGTACCACTCGCACCTTACCGGCAGGCTACCCTAAAGGTTTTGATGCCTTCTACTGCATGAAGTATGAGACGAGTCAAGAGCAATACGCGACTTTCCTAACCCAAATCACCTCAGATCAACGAAGCCCAAGATCTGGCCCCTACTACGTCAATGCAACCAACGTCTTCCCAATCCGAGATGGTAATTATTATGCTGAGGCAGACTTCCCCTATCGTCCCATGCATTATATCAGTTGGGCGGATATGTCCGCTTATTTAGATTGGTCAGGCTTACGCCCTATGAGCGAATTAGAATTTGAAAAAGCGTGTCGTGGGCCTCGTGAGGCGGTTAATGGAGAATTCGCTTGGGGCAATGCCTCTTGGTACATTCCACCCGGATATTACACCTATGACGGTAGTGGCGCTGATGAGATGATCACCTCTGGGCTGGGAACCAATGCTGGCAATGCAAATACCACCTCACAATATAGCGGTAGTCCAGAACCGGTCCGTTGTGGTATTTTTGCTGCCAGCGCCAAAAACAAAACTCGTCAAGAAACCGGCGCTACTTATTGGGGGATTATGGAGATGTCTGGCAATTGCTATGAGCTCATGATCTCTGTCGGCAATAGCAACACTCGAGATTTTGATGGCCTCCATGGCGATGGCAATCTCCCTAGCAGCGGAGCGGCTAGCTTTAGTATGCTCCAAGATTGGGCTTTTGTCAGTGGGATAGGTGCAGGCTATCGTAGTAGTGAGATTAGTAACCGCTATGGCGGCAACTACAATACAGATACCCGCGAGCGCTGGCATGGCATCCGTGGCGTTAGAACGGCCAACTAATCCAAGCGACAATGAAAACATTGATCAGCTTACTCCTAATGAGTCCCTTGCTTTTGTGGGCCCAAAACAATCCCATATTTCAAGGGGGAAGCAATGACGGCGCTAGCGAGACGAGGAGCGAGACCAACGCTCATAATGCGATTTTTTCCGGCACTACCCATGATGGTTATGCCCAAAGTAGGGCGGTAGTTAGCTCCAACTCAAGGATCTACTTTGGCGGCTCTGAGGATGGTTATAGCGTTCGGCGAGTCAGCCGGCCCTACAACAATGGTATCTTCAATGGCGGCGCGGACGATGGCTACCATAGCGTACATCTAAGTCGAATGGCCAATAATCCGATCTATGTTGGAGGTATCGGGGATGGGTATGACCGCCACCGTGTGGAACGCTCCTCTCACAACGCTATTTTTGTAGGTGGCTCCAATGATGGCTACGATCAGTTTCGCTTGATTGGGATTCCCCCTTCGGTGAACCCTAATCTCCCCCTTGAGATTCTCAACTTTGAGGCTTGGTGGGAACAGGATCAAGTAGCTTTGTATTGGGTTACCGCCAGTGAAGACAATGTCAAATACTTTGAGGTAGAACGTAGCACAGATGCCAGGCTGTTTAGTCCCATCGTTCGGCGAGGAGCCGAAGGTAATGCGCAAAGCCTCCAAGCGTACGAAGACTTTGACCTCAAACCGCTCTATGGTCGTACTTACTACCGCCTCAAAGCAGTGGACTTAGACGGCAGTTTGAGCTATTCGCCTATCGTCAGTGTGCAAAGGGCTCTTCAGGCAAATTGGGAATTGAGCGTATTTCCCAATCCTAGCCGTGATCGAGTAGCCCTGATCCTCAATGCTGAAATGGAGCAGCAGGCTAGGATCATTTTGACCGACCTTTTGGGACGACAACTGAGCGTTCCCCGCAGGGTGAATCAAACCAAACATCAACTAAAAGCAGAAATCGACCTGAGTCAACTCGCGAGTGGCATCTATGTGCTGTCTGTTTACTTAGAAGGTACAAAAGTGGTGCTGAGCGAAAAGGTATATAAACAATGATCGTTTTGTAGCTGTGGCTTGCAGGTTTTGTTGAAGCTGCGGCTTGCAGGTTTTGTTGTAGCGGCGGCTTGCAAGTCGCCGCTACAATTCATTTTTCTGTAAATTCCCCATACCTATGAAATGCTATTGGGGATTTGCATGCTTGCTCTTGCTTTGCAGAACGCTCACCTTAGAGGCTCAACAGCCCAGTGACTCGCTGCAAATGGTCCAATGGTATCAGCAGGGAGTTACGCTCAAACGTGCTCAAAAATATGATAGTGCGCGCGTCTATTTTGAGCGAACCCATAGGATTGCCTTAGCTCAGCAATACTGGCTCCACTACTTCAAAGTCGAAAAGCAATATGCCCGCTTCTTGCGAGATTTGGACTATCTGCCTATTGAAGCCATCAGCAAGCTTGATAGCCTGATACCCCTGGCAGAGAGCCGATTAGGGTCAAAATCGGTAGAGACAGGAGAGCTTTATGAGGTCCGAGCAAATACTTATAATGCGGCGGGCCAATACGCACTGGCATTTCAAGATTATCTGCAAAGCCTTAGTATCAGAAGGGAAGTATTTGGCAATACCCATCAGCGCGTCGCCGCGAGCTACCTCAATCTTGGACCGCTCTTTCTCAATCATCAGCAACCAGAAAAGGCCATTCGATATGCTCAGTTAGGGATTGACATCCTCAAACAGGAGAAAAGGTATCCAGTCTTTTTTCTTTCCAATGCCTACACTTGGCAAGGCAGGGCCTATGATCAATTGGGGCAATACCTCGAGGCTGAAAAATCCTATGAACAAGCCTATCAGATCTTAGTAGCTAATCATCTTCTGGAAAGGTCGGCTACCTTTAGCCTCTACCTCCATCAAGTAGGACTGTATATCCATCAAAATCAATATAAAAAAGCCCAAAAGCAGCTAGCTCTGGCCAAGACATTTGCCGAGCGTCATTTTTCGCCCCAAGACCCCAAAAACGCCCGGGTAGACATGCTAGCGTCTGAATTAGAACTGGCGAAGAAGGATTATAAGCGGGCAGAAGCTGCGGCCCTCAGAGCAAGAAATCACTATCAGCAAGCCAATGGAAACAATATCAATCGCCTAGCTTCCACCTACAATATGCTGGGGCAAATCACCTTAGCGCAAAAGCAATGGCAAAAGGCGCATCAATATTTTCAGCAGAGTATCAGCCATATTTATCCTGCTTATGATAGTCAAAAGGGGGCTCCCCAACCCTCTCCCCAAACGATCATCCAATCTCCCGGTCGCTTGATCACCGTATTGTATAACCAAGCCTTGACCTACCATCGCGAAGGATTGGCAAGTGGGGATACGCTCCTTTGGATTCAGGCCTCCGAAGCGCTCAATACCAGTATGGCATGGATTGCTTATAGTCGCTCGGCTCTCCAAGAGCCCGAAGATCGCAGTAGGCTTACCAACTTTCGCTTTCGCGTCTATGAATTGGCGATGGCCAATGCTTATCAATTGAGTCAGGCTAGCAACAATCCGCATTGGCAAGCTTTGAGCCTAGAGATAGCGGAGCGGAGTCGGGCCAACCTTCTCTGGGAATCTTTGCAAAAAGACCAAATCCTCAATCCTACTGCCCTCCCTCAGAGCATCATCAAAGAGCAAAATCGCATCGAGAGTAGCATTCACCTGGCTCGCAACGATTGGTTTAGCCTTTGGCAAAGAGATAAGCAGCATCCAGATCTCACCATACTCCAAAATGAAGTCGTTCGGCTTCAGCTTAGTCAGGACTCCCTGCAATATGTGATCTCTAGGCAGTATCCGGATTACCACACCCTCAAATATCAGCAGGAGGTACCAAGTCTCGATCGCATCCAAAAAAACTTAGCTGGGGATCATCAATTACTTGAATACTTCTATACCGATACGGTTTTGTACCTATTACAAATCCAATCTACAGATTTTCATATCCATCGGATCCGATTGGAGGAGGATTTTAGCAATACGCTTAGTCTTTGGCAGCAGCAACTGCAAAATCCAGCCCTTAGTAGTCCTCAGTCCTTAGCGGAGCAGGGATACCATATTTTTCAAAAACTGCTTCCTTTTGACTTAGACAGCGATAGCATCCAATCATTATTGATCATTCCAGATGGCCCCTTGACGCAATTGCCTTTTGAGTTGTTGGTACGGGAGGCGGCTTCGCCGAACGATTATCGCGATATCCCTTACTTATTTGAGCAATCCAACATTCGCTATGCCTATGCCGCTTGGACATTGCTAGCAAACAAAAAGCCTCAAGATACCGATCAATATTGGGCCGGATTTGCTCCTAGCTATCAAGTTTCCTCCACTGGCAAACTATATTCAAGCCGAGATGCCAAAAAGCAGCTCAGTAGCCTGAGTGGGGCCGAAGCAGAAGTAAGACGTATCTCCCAACAAATGCCGGGAGAATACTTCATGGGCGCAGCCGCCAGCAAGGCCAACTTTCTCCAACAAGCAGAGGCTTTTAAAGTCCTGCACTTGGCCTTGCACGCTTATATTTTGGAAGACCGACCGATGTATTCAGGCTTGATTTTTGGCGAAGCCGCCAAGCAAGACACTTTGCTTTTGCATGAGATATATCCCCTCAAGCTCCAAAGTGAACTCACCGTGCTATCGGCTTGCAATACCGGCTTAGGGCAAAGACAAAAAGGAGAAGGCAATCTGAGTTTGGCGCATGCTTTTGCTTATGCGGGTTGTCCCAGTGTAGTCATGAGTCTCTGGCCCGTCGACGATCAATCTACCCAAGACTTGATGGAGGCATTTTACCAAGCCCTTAAAGCAGGCAATAGTAAGTCTCAATCCCTTAGAATTGCTCGGCAAAAATACTTAGCGGAGCATGACCTCAGTCATCCTTATTATTGGGGTGCATTTGTCAGTATTGGCGATGATAGCCCTCTGTCTAGTCCGAGGAGTGTAAGTAATTTTATGATAAAATTATTGCTTTATCTGCTGCTGGCTTATCTTTTATACTGGATCGGCAAAAATATTCGTAAAAAATTTAATAGAAGTGTTGATTGAGTAGAATAAGGCTACGACTTATCTGAAAAACCTATCGATTATGGAACGCGCTTTTTCAGTTTTCACCCTCTTGCTATGCCTTGGCATGCTGCTTGGATTGTCCAACCCCTTGCAAGCCGCCAAGAAGAAAAAACTCAGTCTTGTCGAAAATGACGAGAATGTAACCGATCCCGATTTCTGCAAAGAAACAGTAGTCTTTTGCCTGCAATACGGCTCGATCGACACTTTAGAATTGAACTTATCTACGCTCAATCAACAACGCCCTAGCATTGAGGTATTTATTGTCAATCCTGACAATGGGATCAAGATTTGGGAAAGTCAGGCAAGCAATATCAGCTTTCTTGGCCCCAATTCGGCAATTTCCTCTAGCTTCAATTTTGAAGTAATCTTGGACCTTTCGACTACTTTTGGCAACGACGATCGCTATAAACTAGTGGTCGTAGGCTACGATAACAGCATCGGCTCCGTAACTACTGGAGGGGGTGGTTCAAGTGGAAATACCAATCCTTATCCGGACTATGTCTTTCAAGGCACAGTCATCTGCGTCAAAAACCAATGCGGTATCCGCTCATCTTGCCCTTGTGAAGGAAAAGGCACAGGTAGTTTTGGCGTTTTAACTGGCCAGCAAACCCCCAAATTTGATCCTCCGGGAGTCATTGGTGGCAGACCTTCTTTTAATCTCAACAATAAGTTTATCGGCATCCAGTACAACACCTTCGCCAAAGGATTGTACTATCAAGCCGAGCTGCAGCTATCTCAGCTTAGCTTTTTTGCCGATGATACCATCCGTAATCCCACCGGCGGAGCGCCAGTGATTGAGAGTCGTTCACATGCCCTCAATCATGTTTATCTCTCCCCTTTACAGCTGCGGCTCAGGTTAGGCAAATTTGCCAGTATTGGCGTTGGAGGCGCCATCTCTTACGTCTTTAACTATCAAATTGATGATACAGAAACGACCTTTCCTGGCAGCGGTGGCGACAAGATCGAACCAGAAATATTTGGTGATATCCGCCTAGGCAATGCTCAAAAGGGCTTACAGCTAGGGTATCGTATCAGCAGACATTGGAGCGGGCTCGATGAGCTAACAGGTGATAGATATCGCCTCGGAAAAGTGTATCTTTCTTATTCATTTTAATCCCATAGCGATCTTTCGTTTCTGAAGCCGAAACCAAAATATCTCCCAATAGCAGCAGGCATATTATGTCTGCTGCTATTGCCGTTTGCCAGTATGGCCCAATCGGCGCAGCCTCTGATCGATCAAGGCGACGCAAAGCTCGAGACGGAGGACTATCAGGCTGCGGTAGATTTGTACCTTCAGGCCATCAAATTGCAGGAGGAGCAAGACAGTAGCAGTGCCATCCTCGAATGTTACTACAGCATCGGCTATGCTTATCTTCAAATGGGTAAAATGAATGAATTTGCTCAGTTTGAACCGCAGATCATTCCTTATCTAGATCTAGCCGACACCTATCTTGCAGATGTAGAAGTCGCCTTAGGAAGCAGCCATCGGCATCTCGACAAGCTCCAAAAGGCCCTCTTTTACTACCAAGCGGCCATCGAAGACAGTCCACTGGATGATCCAGATTACCACCCAACCCTTTCCGCAGCTTACAACAATAGCGGCATCATCTATCGCAGACTAGGAGACACTGAGCGAGCCCGCCTCCACTATCAAAAGGCGCTAGGCTACTATCAAAACTCCCCACTCAACTATGCCCGCACCTTAGGCAATATCGGGCAACTGTACCGCAGTGAGGGACAACTAGCTCTCGCTCAAGCAAGCTTTGAACAGGCGCTAGATACTCTACAGGCTTATCCTCATCGTGGCATGCATACTCGAGTGATCATTGCTGATGATCTGGCGATGCTATTGGATGAACAAGGAGATTACCAGCAAGCCTTAGTTTTTTTACAGCAAGCTGAACGCTGGCTTGAACAGGGCCATAGTTTTGAGTCCAATTTACTTCGGCACTATGGGCAGGTTTTTCGTCATTTGGATAAGCTCGGCCTCGCCGAACGCTTCGTCTCCCAGAGCATGGCGTTGCGCGAGGCGCAATACCCTCACCGCCACTACAGCCGAGCGGCTTTGCATCAAGATCAAGCTATCCTCGATCGACAAAAGCAAGCCTATGAAGCGAGTCTCAAGCAAATACAGCAAAGCTTCTATCATCTTTCGGGCGTATTTAAGTCAAAAAGTCTGACCGATCTCCCTAAGTTAGAGCGTATTAGCTACCCGCAAGAAATGCTCAAAAGCCTAGAAAGCAAGGCTAGCACCTGGGAAGCATGGTACAGTCAAAGTCAAACGCCTCAGCATTTGATAGAGGCCCATCATACTTATCAGCTAGCGACACAATTGGCAGATAGTATGCGCCTCAGTTATTGGGGGGAAGAAGCCAAACTGCTGCTTTCTCAATCTATTTTACCCTTATACGAAAAAGCCATTGCCAATGCCTTGGTCTTGCATCAATTGACCCAAGATTCAAAATGGCTGTTTGAGGCCTACTACTTTGCCGCGAAAAATAAAGCCGCCATCCTGCGCGAGCAACTCCGTCAGGAGCATGCCAGCAGTGGGGCCGGCATACCTGATTCGTTGATCATCAGGGAAAGGGAATTGCGCTATCGATTGGCTCAGTCTGAGCAAGATTTATCGCTTTATCCCGACTCCGTCGAACTCCAAGATCAGCGCTTTGCTCTCTACCAAGCCCAGCTCAAAGCCCAAGAAAGAATCGAAGCTAACTATCCTCAATATCTGCAGCTCAAACAGGAAGCCGTCTTTACGGACCCCAAGGCCATATTGGATCGCTTGGGAGCGGGCGAGCTATTGGTCGAGTATTTTTGGGCAGACGAGATTGTGCACATTTTTGCGCTCTACCAAGGAAAATTACAGTACAAAGCGATCAATGAAAAGGGCGATTTAGAAGAGGAGTTGCTAAACTTCATCGCGAGTCTGCGAGATCCCCAAATGGCCGAAAGAGCCAATGCACAAGATTTAGCCCAGTATCAGGCGCGCGCTTCTCATCTTTATGAGCAGCTTTTGGGAGACCTTTTGCCCACAACGGCTCTCCAACAGATCATGATCATAGCCGATGGACCTTTGGGCTTTTTGCCCTTTGCGAGTTTGTGCCGAACGAGTGATCCCAAAACTAGCTTTGCCCAATTGCCTTATTTGTTGCACCAAGCTCCCATCCGCTACCTATACGCGGTTCATACTTTGTGGGATGAGGCCTTGCCTAGGGCTCCGGAAAACTTTGGCGGTTTTGCCCCCAACTTTAGCGGTCCGATCAGCGATGAGCGTTCGGCGCAGCCGGGTAAACTCGAAAACCAAGCCGTCGCAAAATTGATGGCCGAAAAATGGCAAGGAGACGCTTTTGTGGAAGAAGCGGCCAGTCGTCAGCGCTTTATGCAGGAGGCAAAACGCTATCAGGTGATCCACCTAGCTACGCACGCTTATACCGACGAAGCCGAGGCTAGCCGCTCTGCACTCTGGCTCAATGGTGACACGAGTGAAAGCGCCCGTGTTTTTGCTTACGAAATCTATCACTTACCCTTACAGGCTCGTTTGGCGGTACTTTCTGCCTGTGAAACGGGTACTGGCAAACTACAAGCGGGAGAAGGCATATATTCACTGGCCCGAGCGTTCCGCGCAGCGGGCTGTGGGACTACCGTGATGAGTCTATGGCAAGTAAACGATCAGGCAACCCAAGATCTGATGGAAGCATTTTATGCCGCTTTGGATCAAGGTGCCCAACCTAGTTTGGCCCTCCAAGAGGCCAAACAAGATTATCTCGAGCAACATGATTTGGCTCATCCTTATTATTGGAGTGCCTTTGTCGTGATCGGTCAGGATAGTCAATTGGACCTACAGGAGAGAAATATTGGGTGGTGGATCGCTGGAGGAATCATAGTCTTACTGCTCTTCGGCATTTTTGTACGCAAAAAACTACCTTTGTCGGTATGAAAAACCGCATTGCTTTTTATTTGCTTTTTGGCCTAAGCATTTCTTTGGGCAGTCTCTCAGCCCAGTCGCCCATATTGCTCTATGAGGCTATGCCTAGCCAAGAGTTGCAGCGATACTATCAGCAAAGAGGCGTCAAATCCTATACGCTCACCAATTACCGGATATATAAAGGAGACACTCTGACTCGAGGGGTGTATAAATTTATGGAATTTGATCCATTTGGGCGGATTGTATATGACTCGACAGCCACTGCAATGGGGCGCCAATTTCGCTATACCTATAATGAAGCGGGCCTACTCGACCGCATCGGCAAGCGCAATATGAAGGGAGATGGCTACACATTGGTCGAAAATGATAGCCTAGGTCGTAAGATTAAGGAAATTGAAATCAGTCATCGACTCGATACCAATGAGGTAAGGACGTTTTTTTATGATGAGGAAAATCGCCTCAGCCGCAAGGTCGCAAGCAATCTAGCGACTACGGCAGAAACTAATTATCGCTATGATCAGGAGGGGCGCTTGCTTGAGGCCCTTACTACCACCCAAACGATCAAAGGAGAGGTCAAAACCGGCACCCTCTACCGCCGTGATGCCAAAGGCAATATCGTGGGTCTTCGTGAATTGAAGGACGGTAATGTGAGACAGGTAGACAATTATCTCTACAATGACTATGGGCAAATCATCGAGCGTCGTTTGCCTGGTAAGGGAGAGTACTATCGCTACTATTACAACAATCTAGCCTTGCTGATCCGAGTGGAAGTCTATGATATAAGTCGTCGCAATCTGAAAGGTTGGCAGGTATATGATTATGCTTTCCACTAGGCGAGACAAGCGTTCTGCGAAGCAGACAAAATAGAACATCTCCCCTGCGCACTGCCTACGCTTCCCCTCTTGAAAGAGGGGAGATAAAAATTGAGTTCCCCACTTTCAAGGGGGGAAAGCCAAGCGATTGAAAAGAAGCTTGGCAGGGGGGATGTCAGAGAGAAGCGTTCTGCGAAGCAGCGGCAAAATAGAACATCTCCC
>JBCAWW010000042.1:0-13932 GCA_038534415.1 Bacteroidota bacterium
CTCCCTCATGATCAAAGATGGCGCCCTCAAAAATCCTGATGTCGGTGCGATTTTGGGCCAGCACGTTCAGCCCTACTTCCCCGCCGGCAAAATTGGGGTACGCTCTGGCATGTATATGGCTTCTGCTGATGAAATTTATATGCGAGTCATTGGTAAAGGAGGTCATGCGGCTCATCCTGCACACTTTATCGATCCGGTAGTGATGACCGCTCAAATTTTAGTTGCGCTCCAGCAAGTCGTCAGTCGTTCTGATCCACGGATTCCGAGCATTCTTTCTTTTGGCCGCCTAGAGGCAAACGGAGCCACCAATATCATACCCGATTATGTGGATGTAGCAGGTACTTTTCGGACGATGAATGAGCCTTGGCGAGCCCAAGCCCATGACAAAATCAAAGATATTGCTCATGGTATCGCCAAAAGTTTTGGCGGCAGCGTAGAACTGGAAATCCGCAAAGGATATCCGGTACTTTATAATGATGAAGCCTTGACCGGGCGGACTCGAACTCGTATCGCAGACTATATAGGCGAAGAAAATATCATCGATATGGACCTATGGATGGCAGCTGAGGACTTCGCTTGGTACACACACGAGGTTCCGGGTTGCTTTTATCGTCTGGGCACACGCAATGAAGCAAAAGGCATCGTGCACGGTTTACATACTCCTCATTTTGATATTGAAGAATCTACCATGCGCCTCTCGACGGGTTTAATGGCTTGGCTGGCATTAGAGGAACTAGCTGTCTAAGAGGCTTTTTGGGTTGAATTTCAGGGGTTTATACGTATTGACAATAGGATCAAAAATGTGCTGATTAAGATTTCTTAATTCCAGCTTACACATTAATAACTCCAAAAAATGAAAACGTCCTATTATTTCATGCTCCTTAGCCTAGCTATGGTACTGATTGCGTGCCAGCCACCGGCTCCCAAACAAATGGATTGGCAGACCCTCAAAGCAACCATCCAAGGATTAGAAGACAACTACGCGGAAGCCATCAAAGCCAACGATAATGAGGCTATCGCCAATCTTTATACCGAAGACGCGATGCAAATGCCCAATAATCAACCTATGGTCAAAGGTCGCGCTGGCATTCTTGCTGCCCTCAACGCCAATAGCGAAGACGCCGTAGACAATGGCGAAACGCCTCCGACTTTTGAAGTGATCGAATTGATGGCGATGAGGATATGGTAATCGAAATTGGCACGAGTAAATCTATGCGCGCCGATGGTACCGCCAATATGGGCAAATACATGGCCGTCTGGAAAAAACAAGCTGATGGTTCTTATCTCATCCATCGCGATATTTTCAACCAAGACGAAAAGTATGAGTACCCAGAAGGCCACGGTGAGCTAGATGTAGAATAAACCAAAAAGCGAGAGCGACTTTCCCTATCAGAAAGTCGCTCTTTTTTGATTGCAAGTGAGCTAGGCGTCAAGTTATGGGCTTTTGCTTCGCAGAACGCTTGGCTTGCTCGGCCCAAAATGTTGCGCCGCTACCTAAAATCTCTTTGCCGGTGGATTCGGAAATGCGTTCTGCAAAGCAAAAACCAATGAATTCCCGCTAAGCATTGACGCCAATGCGATTTCGAAATCAGGAACTAATCTTAGCCACAGCAAGTCGGCAGGCAACATGACTCTTTGACCTCGACAGGCTTACGCCCAAAGACAGTAATACTAAAGATGCCTAGATCACTATTTTTGTAACTGGCGATTTCCTCTTCCGTCAAATAGTCTGCTAATAGCTCCTCCGGCAATTTGATCGCCTTTTCTTTTTGGAGGGTAACCGCATCAAAACCACTCGCATTTATTACTTCCATATACTCGCCTTTTTGCATCGCTCCGGCTACGCAGCCCGCATATAGTACCGCGGCTTCTTGCAGAGCTGCGGGTAATTCTCCTTCCAACACTATGTCCGAAATACTAAAGTGTGCGCCGGGCTTGAGGGTACGATATATTTCTTTGAAGACCTTCTCCTTGTTGGGGACGAGATTGAGCACGCAATTGCTCACAATCACGTCTATGCTGTCGTCGTCGATGGGTAGGTTTTCGAGATCCCCTTCGCGGAACTCCATATTGTGGTAGCCCATCTGACTGGCATTTTTACGTGCTTGCTGGATCATCTCTGGACTAAAGTCCACGCCCATCACTTTGCCTTCGGGCCCCGTCTCATGTCTTGCAATGAAGCAGTCGTTTCCGGCACCTGATCCTAAATCTAAGACAACATCGCCTTTTTTGATCTGGGCAAACTCGGTCGGCAGCCCACAACCTAAGCCTAAGTCCGCATCGGCATTATAGCCTTCGAGATGGTCGTACTTATCAGACATAATACTGAGCGGGTCATCCCCCCCACTTTCACAACAACTACCCGTGCGAGCAAGGGCCAATTCACTGTACTTTTCTTTGACGATGGTCTTGATTTCTTGAGAGGTTTTCATCTTTATTGTTTTATTGCAATAATACGATTAATGATAGCAAAAAAAATCAGCAACAGCCGATGGCCTTGCCGATGGTATTCATAAAGCTCGAAATGATTTTTTCGATCTCGGTCCATTTTTCCTTATTGATGCAGTAGCAAACACTCGTGCCTTCGATATTGCCAGTGATGAAGCCGGCATTTTTGAGTTCGCGAAGATGCTGGGAAATAGTAGGCTGGGCCAGGCCGATTTCCTCTACGAGATCCCCACAGATACAAGCATTGACTTTGGCCAAATGCTGCATGATGGCAATGCGCGCCGGATGTCCCATCGTTTTGGCGAGGCGGGCAATCTGGTTTTGCTCTGTGCTAAATATTTCGCTTTTGGTAAGACCCATAATGATTATATCGCAATATTGCGATAAAGGTTTATAAAATCCAAATGTTTTTTTGGCTTGGGTCTTATACTGCTGCTGCTTCGCAGAACGCTTATCAAGCAAAGCGTTCTGCGAAGCAGCAAAAAAACCAATGCCATTTCGAAAGGCCCAATACGACTACTTGCAAAAGATCACCATAGCGCCTTTTGGCGATAAGCGTTCTGCGAAGCAGGCCCCTACCGACTAGCCCAACACCTTGGCGACCTCAGTTGCGACCACTTGGCCAGAGATCAAAGAAGGCGGCACCCCGGGTCCCGGAACGGTCAATTGGCCCGTATAATAAAGATTTTTGACTTTTTTGGAGCGAAGCTTAGGCTTAAAGAAGGCTGTCTGGAAGAGCGTATTGGCTAAGCCGTAGGCATTGCCTTTGAAGGAGTGATAATCTTTTTCAAAATCCTCCATGGCATAAGAACGCTTCAAAATCACATGCTCGCGTACCGATTGCTTGGTGATGCGTTCCAAACGATCCATGACGATGTCGTAGTATTTTTCTCGCTGGGCATCATTGTCTTCCAAGCCCGGAGCAAGCGGGATGAGGATAAATACGTTTTCCATGCCTTCTGGTGCGCCCGTCGGATCAGTCTGCGTTGTTGCAGAGACATAAAAGAGCGGCTTAGTCGGCCATTTGGGATGGGTATATATCTCTTCGGCATGTAACTGGAAGTCCTCATCAAAGAAGAGGTTGTGATGCTTGAGATTATCCAGACGCTTATTGACGCCGAGATAAAACAAGAGGCTCGAAGGCGACATGGTACGCTTGTCCCAATATTTGGGGGTGTAATTGCGCCAAGGCTTTTCGAGCAAACGCTGATCGGTATGCTGATAATCGCTATTGGCGATGATCATATCGGCTTCATACTCGCCTTGTGAAGTGATCACTCGCTTGGCTTGCCCATCGGTGACCTCAATCTTTTGGACTTCGTTGTTAAGTTCAAACTTTACGCCTTGTTCTTTGGCTACTGCCACCATACCCTCGACGATTTTGTGCATCCCCCCTTCTGGAAACCAGGTTCCCAAGGTTAGGTCTGCATGATTCATCATGGAGTAAAGTGCCGGTGTATTTTCGGGCGTCGCGCCCAGAAAGAGGACCGGAAACTCAATGATTTTGATCAAACGAGGATGGGTAAAAAACTGCCGCACATGCTTGCTCATGGAGCTAAACATTTGGATGCGAAAGCTCTCCCGAATCAGCCTTAGATCGATAAATTCCCCGATATTGTGGGAGGGGCGAAAGACATAATCCTTCATCCCCACTTCATATTTGTAGGCCGCTTGTTTGAGAAACTCTCGCAATTGTAAGCCACTGCCCGGCTCGATGCTATCAAAAAGGGCCTCTAATTCTCCCATGTCCGCAGGGACATCAACATAGTCATCGTCTCCAAAATAGACCCGATAGCTTGGGTTTAGGCGTTTGAGGGTATAGTAGTCGGATACTTTCTTACCAAAGAGGTTGAAGAAGTTTTCAAACACCTCTGGCATCCAGTACCAACTAGGCCCCATATCAAAGGTAAATCCATCCTTTTCCCAGCGGCGAGCGCGTCCTCCGGCTTGATCATTTTTCTCAAGGATGGTTACGTCGTAGCCTTTTTGGCCGAGTAAGGAGGCGGCGGTCAATCCAGCAAAGCCGGCCCCAATCACGATGACTTTCTTTTTCATGTTAAACAATGATGGTCTTTTGTTTAGACTTAGTACTAACTATCGAAAGCCAGATTGGTTTTACAAATCTTATTTTTGAGATATTTCGTACCTTAAAGAAAAGTACATATATGCGAGAAAGCCTAAAAGCCTCCCTTCATCAGCTCATCGATCAAATTGATGATGTTGCATTGCTCGCAGCTTTCTACAAAATCATTAGTGCAGGTCAAACTAGCCTGCCTTTTGCAGAGCTGGAGCAGGGAGAACAAAACGCGATAAAATCTGGCCTAGAAGACCTAGATGCGGAAAAAATTTTTAGCCATCAAGAGATTATGGCAGAGGTTCAAGCTATTTTAAATCCCAAAGGATAGTGCGATCAATTATTTGGACGAGATCAGCGAGACAGAGCTATCTTGACTTACTCTTACATTTACAAGAACGGTGGGGAGATGACTTTGCAGTTTCCTTTTCAGAACGGGTCTATAAACTAATTACGCCATTAACTGTTTCGCCTTTCTTGTACCCAATCTATACAGTGTACAATGGTCGGTAAATCCGCCGCTGCGTTATTTCTAAGCAGAGTGCCTTTTTCTCTACCGCTTCAGATGATTCAGTAGAATTGCTTACTTTTTTCGATAATCGACAAAACCCAGATATATTGCCATTCAATTCCCCTTCATGAAATTTTGCAGCCATTGTGGGAGCGATCAGCTCAAATGGGAAGTCCCCGCCGATGACAATCGTCCTCGCTTTATTTGCGACAATTGTGGTACAATCCACTATCAAAACCCCAAAATGGTGGTAGGAACCCTCCCTATTTATGAAGACAAAATATTGCTTTGCCGTCGAGCCATCGAGCCCCGCAAAGGCTATTGGGGACTGCCAGCTGGCTATCTAGAGATGGGGGAAACCCTAGAAGGAGGAGCGTTCCGTGAAACGGTAGAAGAATCAGGCGCCAAAATCAAAATCACCCGTCTCCATGCAGTCTACAACATCCCCCGCATCAGCCAAATTTACTTTTTTTACCTGGCCGAGATGCAGGACGCGAGCCTAGATATAGGGCCAGAGACGCTAGAAGCAGCATTGTTCAAGCCTGAAGATATTCCCTACGAGGACATGGCCTTTCCCTCTAGCACCTTTGCCATCAAAAAGTATCTAGCCTTCAAAGACCAAGGCTTTCAGGGAGTACATCAAGGTCATTGGACCTGATCTAACAGTTGCAGGCAGTCGTAGATGAGCGTTCTGCGAAGCAAAAGCCCTTTTTTTGGCGTCTTTGGGGTGGCTGTTCTTATGCTAGGCATCCCAAAGCAAGCACCTTGGGGAGCTTTGGTCTTCTAGATCCTTTTGGTCTTAGCAACAATCCCGATGAATCGCATTCGCGTCAAGTTAAGCGAAAATCCATTAGTCCTCGCTTCGCGAAACGCTTTCTCACAAGATCCCGGATAAGCGCTCTTCGCGTCGCTACGAGCGATTTCCGGGACGACGATTTGCGGATTTTTAGCCGATGGCATTAAAGAAAAGCCGTCATACCGGAAATACGAAGCATGAGTATGATCCGGTATCTTTTTATACTTCTCCGCATAGCGGAACGTTTTAGCTTCCGGTTTAAGCTTCACAGAAAAATCTCAAAAAGCCTCTTGCAGCTATCGTTGAGCGTTCAGCGAAGCAAAAGCCCTTATTTTGGCGTATTTGGGGCGGCTGTTCTTATGCTAGTAGATAGCGTGAATTAGCAATCTCCCAGACGAGGGACATAGATAATTGGCTTATTTTGAAGGTCTTGATTCACACTCGATTTTCAAGCCTGATTACATGCACAAGTTCATCCTTATTATTTGCCTATTTGTGGGGGGCTGCGGCTTCGCCGAACGCTCCTCTCCCTCCCCTTTACCAGTCAAAAAAGTCATCATGGAAGGGCTCAATCATCCTTGGAGCATCGATTTTATCAACGCGGAGGAGGCATTAGTCAGTGAGAAGGATGGCAATTTGCTCAGGATCAATCTAGCAACTCAGCAAAAGACTATCATCCAAAATCTACCCGAAGATCTAGTAGATAGCCTTAGGGTGCGCTTTAGGGGGGATAATTCAGGTTTGTTTGAGGTGCGACTCCACCCTCAATTTGCCCAAAACCAATATATCTATCTGGCCTATGCTGCTAAGCGAGGCGGCGAGATGACCACCAAAGTGATCCGAGCCAAGCTAATCGACGATGCGTTGCGCGAGGCGCAAACGATCCTAGAGGCCAGCCCATATACGAGAGAGTACTTTCACTACGGTGGGGGTATGTGTTTTGGAGCCGACAATAAGTTATATATCACCGTCGGTGAACGCTTATTCAGGGAGATTGATAGTCCTCCGCTGCCGATTGCGCAAGATGTCACGGACAAAAGAGGCAAAATCTATCGCTTGAACGATGATGGTAGCATCCCCGCGGACAATCCAGATTTTGGCCCAGCTGCGGTTCCAGGTCTGTTTGCGATGGGCATTAGGGCCGCTCAAGGGATTTGTCTGCGTCCGGGCACAGAAGAAATTTGGTTTAGCGAACACGGGACCATCCAAGGCGACGAGCTCAATCTCTTAAAGGCGGGAGCAAACTATGGTTGGCCGATCATCACGACGGGTCGCTATCGCAGCGAGGATTTTGAGCCCGCTTTTATAGAAGGAGCCAGCTATACTGACCCAATTTGGTTTTGGAAGCAGACGGTAGCTCCTACTGGTTTGTGTTTTTATACTGGGCCGGACTTCCCACAGTGGCAGGGAAATTTGTTGGTGCCGGGCCTTTCGGGAGGTAGCCTTTGGCGGATCCGATTGGAAGGGCAAAACATCAAAAGTTTAGAATTACTTTTTGCCGATGATCGGGTCAGAATGCGTAAAGTCTCGCAAGCTCCAGATGGGAAATTGTATCTCCTTACAGATGAAGATAATGGCAAAATAGTCCGGATCGTCCCTAATTTTGATCGCGAGTAAGATTAAGAATAGTTATATTTTTTTTACCAAATCATTATCTCATAAGAACCTGATTGTTACAAAAATGTTAAGGATTGGCCTCAGCCAACCTAGGGCCAGTTTTTGGGAATTGGAGCAAATATCGCTCAGAGGCATCTGAAGATTTAGGGCTAAACATTATTGGCTTTCTCCTGCTATTTTCGAGCTAATTAGCTCCTCAAAATCATGCAGGAAATACACGTACTCATAACAGACGACGAACCAGATATCTTGGATCTGTTGGAGTATAATTTAGAGAAAGATGGCTACCACGTCCATCGTGCCACCAATGGCAAAGAAGCGGTACAGAAAGCCAAACGCTTCAAGCCCGGCATTGTCTTATTGGACATATCCATGCCTGAGATGGATGGGATTGAGACTTGCTATCAATTGCGAGGCATCCCTGAGCTACAAGATACCCACATCATATTTTTGACAGCTCGTATTGAGGAATACGTAGAAGTTGCGGCCTTTGAAGCAGGAGGTAACGACTTCATTTCCAAGCCCATCAAGCCAAGGGCTCTCCAGGCCCGCTTGAAAGCGGTGGTAGATTCCCAATTTACTCGTCCAGAGCATGAGGTCATCAAAATCCATGATTTGGAGCTAGATAAGAATGCCTACGTTGCCCGAAGGGGAAAAGAAGAGATTTCCCTTTCCCGTCTAGAGTTTGACCTATTGTACTATATGGCTCAGCGCGCTGGCAAGGTTTGCAAACGCGCACGCCTCCTCCAATCGGTTTGGAACAATTCCTACATCAAAGAGCGTACGGTTGACGTGCATATCCGTCGTCTTCGCAAAGCCTTAGGAGAGGGATATATAGAGACCTTGAAAGGGGTTGGCTATAAGTTTCGTGCGGAGTAAATCTGGCGAAGGTAGCAGCCATCTTGGCTGTGGTCTGTGATTATACACTCGTAACATATTCGTAACATTGGTCCCGTTTTTTTTAACCATTCGTTAAAACAAAACTTACTGCCGGTTCATTTTATGACCTGACCTTTGCCAGCGTTTACGAACCTATTTTAAAAATGAACCTATCTAAATTATTTTTAACACTTTTTGTCTGCGTCTTCGCGACGGCTGGGGTATACGGCCAGAACGGAACCATACGCGGCAAAGTAACCTCTGCCACTACGGGAGAGATTGTTACGGGGGCCACTGTCAGGCTTATGCTCGCTGAGCAAGTGCGTGGCGGTGCTTACACAGATCTTGAAGGAACCTATACGATCCAAGCGCCTGCTGGAACTTATGACCTCATCATCTCATTTGCCTCTTACATAAATGATACTATCAGTGGTGTATCAGTAGCAGATGGCAGTGTCGTTTATAACGAAACACTCCTATCAGATAAGATGACTGATGTAGTCGTCATTACTGGCCAAGCCAGTAAAAACACTTCTGGCGCATTTGACCTACGCAAAATGAAGGCTGATGTCGCGGTAGATGGTGTTACAGCGGACCTTATGTCCAGAACAGGTGATGCGACTCTAGCGGGGGGTATGACGCGTATTGTCGGTGTTACGGTAGTGGATGGCAAGCAAGTCTATGTACGAGGCTTGGGTGATCGATACACCAAAACTCTCCTCAACAATGCAGAGATCCCCGGACTTGACCCTGATAAGAATGGGGTGCAGATGGATATCTTTCCTTCCAACTTGATTGACAAAGTAGAAGTCCTCAAGAGCTTTACCCCTGATATGCCGGGTGATTTTTCTGGTGGATTGATCAATATCGTTACCAAAGATTTTCCTACTAGCTTTACTTTGAGTGCTTCAGTATCTGAAGGCTATAATACTCAGGCGACCCGTCGTGATGATTTTCTTACTACTACAGAAGGCAGTCGCACTTGGATGGGGTTTGATGATGGCACCTTGGCTGAGCCTGAATATCTGGCTGACCTTAGAGCCAATGACGTCCGTATTCCCAGCTCAACTTTCGTATTTGACGCAGAAGAGGCAGATATCATTAATAAAGCATCTGCAGCTTTCAATACTCCTTTTACTCCCTTCAACGGGAAATCGGGTCTCAATCAGAGTTATCAATTATCAGTAGGTAACCAAACGGTAATTGGCCCGGGCCAGCTAGGATATATCGCCGGTATCTCTTACCGCAACAATTTCAGCTATTACGACAACTTAGTAGAGAATCGCTACGAACTTCCTTCTGCGGGATCACGTAGTCTCGCCTACTTCCGCCTCCTAGACGAAGATGGGCGCCGCGGTGCTCACAATGTACTTTGGGGAGCCTTAGCAAAAATCTCTTATAAGACCACCAACCATAAGTTGAGCTTCAACTATATGCGTAACCAGAGCCTCAACACTGAGTCTATTTATCTGGAAGGTCTAAGCACTGATGTTTCTTTGCCGATCCCAACTGATCGTACCGAGAATATCGAAGAACTAGAGTACTATCAAACGCAAGGATCTCGCTCTTCTATCAGAGAGGTAAACACCTTTCAGCTTAGCGGTAGCCACTTACTTGACAAATTAGGCGGTACTAAGGTCGAGTGGATCGGTTCTTATGTACCCTCTAGTCTTTTGGAGCCTGATTTTCGTTTCTTTACCAATGGATATCAGTTTCCGAGCGGTACGACCACAGATACTTCTTACGTAATTGCGGCTTCTTCTCACAGTCTTCCGGGTCGTTTCTTCCGTTCGATGAACGAAGATTTGTACAATGGTCGTCTTGATATTGCGGTTCCTTTCAAGCAGTGGAATGGCTTAAAAGCCGAATTTAAAGTAGGAGCAAACTACTCTTATAAAGATCGCCGTTATGAGGAGGTCCGTTATCAGTATAACCTTCGTGGCGCAGCTTATGATGGTGATGCGGAGAATCTATTCACAGAGCCAGTTTTAGGCATCGAAGATACAGTCGTAATCAACCCTACTTTTACCAGATACGAAACGGGTGTATCACTCGTCAATCGTAGTATCGCGCAAAACTCTTATGTAGGAGATCAGTCTATCCTCGGTACTTATGCCATGTTGAAGCTACCGATCATTGAAGATAAATTACGCTTTGTAGGTGGTGCTCGCTACGAGGACACAGATGCGACCATTATTTCTGATGATACGGCAAACTTTGAACCTGCGACCCTCGACCTACAAGACATTCTCCCTACAGCAACTTTCATCTATACTCCTAAAGAGAAGATGAACATCCGGGTGTCAGCCTATCGCACCTTGGCTCGTCCAAGCTTCCGTGAGTTTAGCCCGCTGATCACCTTTGCCTTTAATGGTGATTATGAAGAGTGGGGTAATCCAGACCTAGGTCGTACGTTGATCACTAATGGTGATATACGTTGGGAGTGGTATTTCAATCTCAACGAAATGGTCTCTGTGAGTGCTTTCTACAAAGACTTTCAAGACCCCATTCAAAAGGTGGTAGTATCAGCCACCACTAACCAATACTTTACTTATCAAAACGTACCACAAGCAATTGCTTATGGTCTTGAGTTTGAGTTCCGTAAAAACTTTGGTTTCGTCTCTGACGAACTCGAAAAATTACAACTGAGTGGAAACCTCTCCTTGATCAACTCTCGGGTTGATATCGCAGAGGCAGAGTATAATGACATCATACAAGTAGATCCGACTCGTGAGCCTTACCGCCCACTATTTGGACAGTCTCCTTACGCAGTCAATGGTGAGCTTGCCTACATAGGCGATAAGACCAGCCTGAGTGTAAGTTATAATGTCTTTGGTCCTCGTATGATCCTTGTTGGTGGTAGAGGAACCCCAGACGTATATGAGCAGCCACGTCAATCTCTCAACTTCACTGCTTCTCAAACCCTTGGCAAGTACGTAACGCTTCGCTTCCAAGCTCAAAACTTACTCAATCCAGAGTACCGCTTTACGCAGAGCTATGGCGGTGTCAGCATTGGCCCTAACGGAGAGCAGACCACGCTTCCGGTACAGGATTATGTCTTCCGCTCTTATACGACCGGTCGTAGCTTCTCACTCAGTATTGGCTTTAAACTAAACAAAGTAGACAATTAAATAAGGTAGAAATACCTCAAGGTTTTTCTACCTCATGTTCTTTTTCTATAAACAATCGCATTTGAAATCTCAATTCTCAACACAAGTTAATAAGGTATGAAAAACCTGTATCTCACATTATTAGTGCTGCTTAGCAGTGTTGCTGTAATGGCACAGACAACCGACTTAAATAAGCCTCGCGTTGTTGTTTCTGGACCTATCTCCACCCAAACTTGGACTGCTGACAATCAGTATTTCCTCGACGGACGTGTTTATGTAGAGCCGGGTCAAACTTTGACTATCGACCCAGGTGTTGTTATCAAAGGTAAGTCTGATTCTGACCCTAATAACGTTGGTGTACTAGTAGTACAAGCTGGCGGTATGATCGAAGCGGTTGGTGATGTCACTAACCCTATCATCTTTACTTCTGAGCTTGACTCAGTTGATTTGAGCTTTGATGCTCCTACCGACCTTGGCGCTGCTGGTCTATGGGGTGGTATTGTTATCCTCGGTAAAGCTTGCTTGAATACTGTTCCTGATGTACAAAACATCGAAGGGATTGGTGTTACCCAGGCTGACTCTATACGTACTGTATACGGCAACGTAGATGGTACTACTTGTGATGACACTGATGACTCCGGTACATTAAAGTATGTATCTATTCGCCACTGTGGTCAAGAAATCCAGGCTAACAATGAGCTGAACGGTCTTTCTTTAGGTGGTGTAGGTTCTGGTACTGAAATGGACTACATCGAAATCATCTATAACACGGATGATGGCATCGAATTTTTTGGTGGTAAAGCTGATGTGAAGCACGCGATCGTTGCTTTCATTGACGATGACTCTTACGACATCGACCAAGGTAACCGCATGAGAGGTCAGTTTTGGTTTGTACTTCAGTCTTCTGATTACCCTGCTGCTGAAAAAGGTGGTGAGTGGGACGGAGCTGATACGCCTCTTGACGGTACTCCTCTTCAGTCTCTAGAGCTTTTCAACGCTACTTTCATCGGTGTATATGACGACGAAGGTAAAACAAACCGTGCGATCGATTTGCGTGCCAATGGTGCTGCTGCGGTTCACAACTCTATCTTCCGTAACTTCCGCGCTGGTGTTCGTATCAACCGTAACTACGACGAAAACACTGACTCTTACCGTCGCTTCTTAGCTGGTGAGACTGCTTTCAAAAACAACCACTGGTACGGAGTTGCTGACTCTACCCTAGCAGGTATCTTCGCTGTAAATGGTGATACCGTTCCTACTGGCATGACAATGTCTGTTGAAGAAATGAAGCTTGACTCTGCCGCTGGTGCTGACAACAATTTGATCGCTGCTGGTGAGTTATTGGTTAATCCTTTAACTACCGATCCATTCTCAACTCCTGAGGGAACACTTGATCCACGTATCGTTTCTGGTATCCAAGGTGTAGTAACTATGTCTGATGAGCCTGCTGACGGTTTCTTCGAAGATGTAGATTACCCAGGTGCTTTTGCTGAAGACAATACTAACTGGATGGCTGGATGGTCTGCTCTCTGGAGCCTAGGTTACCTAAGCGACGCACTTTGGACAACTTCTGTTGACAAAGCTGTTGAGTTGACTACAATGAACGTTTATCCTAACCCTAACAATGGTGTATTCACCCTTCAAGTTGACGAATTGACTGAAGGTGAACTAGCCCTAGTATTCGTACTAGACGTAATGGGTCGTGAAGTAGCTCGTCAGGCTATCATGCCTACTGCTGGTCGTATCGAAATGGATATCGACTTGACTGATGAAGCTGCTGGTACTTATATCGTAAAAGTTGGAAGTGGCAACAAGCTTGGAACCAAGCAAGTTGTAATCCGCTAATCATATAGGTTCGTATCCGATATACCCATCGGACGCCCTCTCGCCCAAACAGCGAGAGGGATTTTTTTTTATTATCCGTAAGTATCCATAAGCAAAGGAAAGGCATAATGAATGAGGGTCCCCATTCTCTTTCAATGCCCCTTATCAGCCCTTAGGTTCCCGATCTAGAAAGCGAAATAGTATTCGTGTCAAGCTAGGGCGTCTTGCTTCGCAGAACGCTCATTCTTGACGGTGCAAAATGTTGCACCACTACCTAAAATCTCTTTGCCGGTGGGTCCTGAAATGCGTTCTGCGAAGCAGAAACCCTTAGCTTGACGCCTTGCCGATTCAGCGCATTCGCCTCAAGCTAAGGACTTTTTAGTGAGAGGAGGTAATTCCCGCTGCACGGAACGATTGTCTCTCAAGATCCCGCATCGCATTTCATTTGTGCGGGATGACTCGGAGAATTATTTTTGACCAAAATCCTAGAGAAAATCAGTCATACTGGATTCCGATTTCGGGATCGGGAGAAGCATGAGTATGATCCTGTATCTTTTTATAGGCTTGCGAAACAAGCCTCCAACGGACTAAAAAACCCTTAGCTTGACGCCTATGCAAATCATCGGGATTGTAGCTAAGGCAAAAGGAGCAAGATCATCAGGCAGACCAAAGC